>QNXQ01000164.1 GCA_003978875.1 Aquifex sp.
GAGAAATTCTCAAGAAAAAATGGAAAATGCAGTGAGGGAGTTTTCTCCCTCACTTTATAATATTCCTTTATGACTAAAAGGGATATAACCAATAAGTTATATGACCGCCTCGTTAAAGAAAATGGTTTAAAGCTTAATAAAAAAGAACTTTACGATATAGTATCGGAAATCTTCAACATAATTGAGGAGAAAATTTTAGAAGGAGAAAACGTAAAAGTTTCAGGTTTCGGCACTTTCATAGTAAAAAATAGAAAGCCAAAGAAAGGGATGAACCTCAAAGAAATGAAATTAATAGAAATCCCGGAAAGAAAAGTAGTAGTCTTTAAACCCAGCAGGCAGTTTATAAAACTATGAAAAACGTAGTAGTTATATTCGGTCTATCGGGTTCGGGTAAATCCTTTTTGAGTTCAATACTTAACGAAGAGTTCGGGTATGCTTGGCTAAGGAGTGATGTTATCAGAAAGGAGCTTTCAGGCATTAAGCCGGAAGAAAGTGCCAAGGCAGATTTCGGGAAAGGTATATATACGGAAGATATGACAGTAAGAGTTTACAAAGAAATGGTAAACAGAGCTAAGGAAATTTTAAATAAAGGTGGAAAAGTAGTCCTTGATGCCACGTTTCTAAGAAGGTGGCAGAGGGAGCTTATTTTAAAAAACTTTAAAGATATCCTCTTTATATTAGCTTGGGCACCTGAGGGAGTAATAAAAAGACGTTTAGAAAATAGGAAAGATGTTTCCGATGCTGACTTTAAAATCTATTTAAAACAAAAGGAGATTTTCGAAGAACCTGATGATGTGAACTACGTAAAGATTGACACTAACAAAACACGGGAAGAATTAAAAAGGGAATTGGAAAGACTCATAGATTGTTGAGGTACGGATATGGATAAGTGTCCTTTGAGCCCGATAGGAACTTACATTTTTTTACCACTTTGGAAGTTAATAAAGCCCTTTTTTAAAGGTTTTCTAAGACTTGAAGTTATAGGGCAAGAAAACATTCCCAAATATCCCTGTATTGTCGCGGCAAATCATAGAAGTCACCTTGACCCTCCTGTGCTGGATGCTGTATTTCCTGAGCCGCTTTTTTTTCTTGCAAAAGAGGAGCTTTTTAAACCTCCTCTCGGATGGTTAATAAAGCACATGAGAGCTCTTCCTGTAAGGAAGAATATTAATGATATAGTTGTTCTTGAAGAAACTCTAAAACTCCTCCAAAACGGCTGTAAAATCTGCATTTTCCCCGAAGGAAGAAGAGTAGAACCGGGACAATTCGGGAGACCAAAGCCGGGAGTAGGATTTTTAGCTATAAAGAGCGGGTTTCCTGTATTGCCTGTATATATACACGGTACGGATAAGATTCTTCCTCGCGGAGCTATAATCCCAAAGCCCATAGCAAAAGTCAAGGTAGTTATAGGTAAACCTATGGAATTCAAAGGCATTGAGCCTACGGTAAAAAACTTTAAAAAAGTTTCCTTTGAAATAATGGAAGAGATACAGAAACTTTATCACTCTTTGGCTAGGAAGTAGAAATGAACCTCCCTTGCTCCGGATTCTTTAAGTATTTTCGCGATATTTTTTGCAGTTGAACCGGTAGTTAGAATATCATCGTATACAAGTATCCTTTTCCCTTGAATTTCCTCAGGGTTTAAAACCTCATAGGCATCCATAATAACCCTTTCCCGCTCTGTTTTCCCATAACCCGCTAAGGGTTTTGCGTACTTTTTTCTTCTTAAGATTTTCTTGTATGGAATATTTAAAAGTTTTAAAACCTCTTCATTGTGGTCATAGCCTCTGTTAAACCACCTTATAAAGTGAACGGGAACGTAGGTGAATATATCCGGTTTCAAATTGTCCAAAAAATCCATTAAAGGTTCTTTTAAAATCTTTGCAATTACCTTACTTAAGGGTTTAACAGATTGGAACTTGTATAGGATTATTACCTCGCGAAGAACACCATCGTACTTTCCAAAAAATTCATAAGAATCTACAAAGGGTATATCTCTGTAATCTTCGAAAAATTCGTAAGGCTTTAAGGTAGAAAGACATACTTCACATATGAATCCCTGGTCATTAGGTTTAAAGTCTTTTCCACAAATTTTGCATGAATTCTTTGAAAGAAATGTGTAATCAAGAAGCTTACCCAACAACTTCATAAGTTCTGTATTTCCACTTTGCTCCCAGATTTTTTGCCAGTTCTTCAGTCTTTTTCATATCAACTCCTTCATAATCAACAGCGGAAACAATTACTTCAAAACCTAATTTTTTAGCTTCTTTTATAAACTCTATAACCTTTTTAAAGGCATCAGGGTTAGCAGGTCTGCAAACCTTATTATACGTTTCTTCATCTTGGGCATTGAGGCTCACAGAAAAGGTATCCACAATACCCACAAGCTCTTTCAATTTCTCTTTGGGAAGGAATGTAAAAAGTAGACCGTTTGTATCTACCCTTACCTTTCCTCCTCTTTCCTTCACCCATTTTGCTATGTTTTTTAAAGCGGAAAATCTGAGCGTCGGTTCTCCGTATCCGCAGAATACTATTTCATCGTATTCCGTTGGATTTCCTATTTCTTTAATTACCTCGTCAACACTCGGGTCTCTATCTACCCATACCCAGTGGCCTTTTACCCAGAAATTCCTTTCCCTTTCCCTCTGACAAAATACACAATGAAGGTTACATTTATTGGTTAGATTTATGTAAAGCTTATTATTTATTACATAAGTTATAGTGTTTTTTTTTACCGCACCGTTTAGATTGAAAATTTGTTTGGCATTTTGGGAAGTCATACGGTCTACATCTTCCAATGAAGTGTTCGGAAGTAGCTTTGCAAGAACCTCTGCGGTGTAAAAGATATTGGAAGGTTTATTCGGTTTTCCTCTTACAGGTTGAGGAGAAAGAAAAGGAGAATCCGTTTCGAGGAGAATCCTTGAAGTGGGAGTTTTCTTTACCACCTCTCTTAAGCTTTCTGCATTTTTATAGGTAATTATTCCAGAGTAGGATATAAAGAATCCCATATCTACCGCTTTTTTCATAGTTTCATAGGAACCGGTAAAGCAGTGCATAACTCCGCCTATCTCGTAAGCTCCTTCTTCCCTGAGAATTCTTATAGTTTCTTCTTCTGCGTCTCTCATGTGGATAACTACCGGCAATCCCAGCTCCTTTGCTATCTGTATTTGTTTTCTGAAAATGTCTTCCTGCTTTTTCCTATCGGAGTAGTTCTTGTAAAAATCTAATCCTATCTCTCCTATAGCTCTTACTTTTGAATTTTTCTCGGCAAGCGATTTTAACCAATTTAAGTCTTCATCGGTAACCTTATCCGCTTCGTGAGGGTGGAAACCTATTGCTATGTACACTTTTTCATAATCCTTGGCAAACTTTATGGCATTACTTATAGTTTCCTTATCAAACCCTACATTTATCAAATATTCCAATCTATTGTCTTTCAAAGCCTCTTCTCTATCCTTTTCTTTAAGTAAATCTAAATGACAGTGGGTATCTATCATAGCTTTATCAATATAATTTTTAATCGCAAGGTTTTGTATGAGATTTTACACACCCGAACCTGCTATATGTCTTCCTCCATCCACCATAATAATTTCTCCGGTTATACTATCCGTTTCGAGTAAAAGCTCGGTTAATTTAATGATGTCATTTAAAGATACATTCCTTTTTAGAGGAGTTCTCCTTATTATCTTTTCCCATTCTTCATCTGAGTAATTCTCAGCTTTGATAACCGGGCCCGGAGCTATACAGTTTACGGGAACGTAGGGAGCAAATTCTTTTGCAAGAACCTTTACCGCGGTGTGAAGAGCGCCCTTGGCTATAAAGTACGTGCTGAAACCTTTATAGGGAGAGATATTAGTTGCCCAATCACCGAAGGCCAATATATGCCCTTTTATTTCTCCTTCATTCTTCAGCATTTCTTTGTAGCACTCTAAGGAAATAAAGTAAAAAGCTTCCGCTATAGGCACAAAGTGATGGTACAGGTCTTCCCGCGTATTTTCTAAAATATTCTTCCTTACGTAGGGAGAAGCCAAGTGGATAAAAGCGTCTATCCTGCCAAACTCTTTGACAGTTTCATTTACAATCTTGGAAAAATTTTCGTAGTTTCTGAGGTCTGCCTTTAGGAGTAAAACTTCTACACCTTTTTCCCTCGCATAAGCTTTCAACTCCTCGGCACTTGATTTACTCGAGTGATAAACAACCGTCAAGTTGTATCCCTTGTCTATTAGACTTTTACCTATTTCTCTCCCTATTCTTCGTATGCCCGTTATAATCGCTACCTTAGCCATAATAATATTAATGGAAAGTATAATTCCCTTCCCGTCCGATTACTATGAGGAAAAACCTCTAGAGTCAAGCTATATTTTGAGAACCTTTGAAATTTCTAAAGATGAAATAAAAAGGAAACTGAGAGGCTTTTCTTACGAACTCAGGGAGTCCTTGAGTGGGATAGATTTGGTTTTTAAAAACGAAAAGGACTGGATAGAGGCAAAAAAACTGCTGGAGAAGTTTATCTATACGGATAAACCAGAAAGTATTGAACAGGTTCTGGGAAGAGTTTTAAGGGATAAGGGAATTTCTTTAGGAGTTGCGGAGAGCTGCACAGGAGGATTGCTTTCCTCACGCATAGTCAACGTTCCGGGAAGCTCTGAATACTTTATAGGAGGATTTGTAGTATATTCCAATGAACTCAAAATTAAATACTTGGGAGTAAAAGAAGAGACTTTAAAAAAGTTTGGTGCAGTCTCGTGGAAAACATGCTTTGAGATGCTTATCGGACTCAAAGAAAACCTTAAAACTGACTGTGGTGTGGCAATAACCGGGATAGCGGGTCCCGGAGGAACTCCTAAAAAGCCCGAAGGATTGACGTACATAGGTATATTTGCGGGAGATAAAATTACCGTTATAAAGAGAATTTTTAAAAAGGGAAGAAACGGTAATAGATTTCTGTCTACTCAAACAGCTATGTTTTATCTTTTAAAGATTGTTAAAAGGTTATGAGTTCTTTTTTTCCTATATAAAGCATAAATAATCTATCTAAACCTATTGAACATCCTGCACATTCGGGAATATAGTGATGTGCCTCTATGAATTCCTTGTCTAAAGGTAAATTCCTTTTCTCCGATTCTTTAATTAATCTATTTTTTACTTCTTCGGGATTTGTTTCCTCAGTCCAGCCGTTTGCTATCTCTATGCCGTGGATAAACAACTCAAATCTTTCAGCGTAATCACCTTTTATCTTTGCAAGGGCGGAAAGTTCTTTGGGAAAATCTACTAAAAATGTAGGGTTTACCTTACCCAATTCTCTTTCTACTTCTATAAAAGCTCTATAAAAAAGGGTTTCCCAATCCTCTTCTTCTGAAAAGTGAATATTTTTTCTCTTCAAAAACTCTTTAAAATCCCTTTCGTTTTTTGGTATTCTTTCTCCGAACTTTCTTTTGAAAGCTTCCTCTGCGCTTATCACTTCAAACTTATTGAAAGGGAAAAGCCTCCTGAGGAGTTGCTTAATCTCTTCAATTAAGTATTTATAATCGCATCCTACGGCGTACCATTCGAGCATATGAAACTCAATTCTGTGAATTTTTCCCCATTCGTTGTTTCTAAAAACTTTAGCTATCTGAAAAATATCCATTTTATACTTAGCTAATAGCTTTTTCATACTGTACTCAGGTGAGGTTTGAAGCCACTTTAACCTTTCTTCTCCCCTCTCTTTAACAACAACTCCTATAGGCTCAATATTTGAATCGAGATTTGGAAAATCGAGGAGAACGGGAGTAGAAACTTCTATATATCCTTTTTCCTTGAAAAAGTTTCTTATCTCTTCTATAAAGTATTGCCAGTGTTGAAGAATATTCACCTTATTAATCCAGTTTACCCAAGTAAACAAGAAGTGCCGTAATGGCTGCCGGAGTAATCCCATCTATTCTCGAAGCCTGTCCCACAGTAATGGGTTTAAACTTCTTTAGCTTTTCTCTCGCTTCCTTTGTAAGGCCGGGTATCTTGTCGTAATCTAAATCCTCGGGAATTTTTACATCTTCAAGCTTCTTTAACTTTTCGTTTAACTTTCTTTCCCTTTCTATA
Source organism: Aquifex sp. (assembly GCA_003978875.1). Taxonomy (GTDB): domain Bacteria; phylum Aquificota; class Aquificia; order Aquificales; family Aquificaceae; genus Aquifex. Next base: position 6,079 of record QNXQ01000164.1, read on the forward strand.
TAGGGTTCATATTTTAGCTGTATCTCAACTTCTTCTTTAACATAAGGATTTTCGGGAATCGCATATCCGAATTTTTCTTTAATATCGTCTAGAGTGTAATTCATGGTCATGAGTGTAGCAACGTTGTAAGTTCTTGTATCTTCTCCAACGGCTATACTTACTTTTTCACTTTTGTAAAACTCTTTCCATTTCTCAATCTCCCTTTCAACCTCTTGAATTAACTTGTATTGTTCTTCGGAGAGTAGTCCTAATTCCCTTCCGAGCTTCGCAAGTCTTAATATTGCATTATCCTGTCTTATGTATAGCCTGTACTCTGAACGTGAAGTAAACAATCTATAGGGTTCAGTAACTCCTTTTGTAGTAAGGTCATCAATCATTACTCCTATATAACTTTCATCTCTCCTGAGGTATATCGGTTCTTTTCCAAAAGTTCTGAGGGCTGCATTTATTCCGGCAACTATTCCCTGTCCTGCTGCTTCCTCGTATCCGGTAGTTCCGTTAAAATTCCCTGCATGAAATAGCCCTCTAATTTTCTTAGTTTCCAGGGTGGGAAAGAGTTCGGTGGGAGGCACAACGTCGTACTCAATAGCGTATGCAGGTCTTATAAGAACTACATTCTCAAGCCCGGGAATGGAACGATACATTTCCCATTGAACTTCTTCGGGCAGGGATGTAGAAAGTCCGTTCGGATATATCTCTATCGTATCCAAACCTTCAGGTTCTAGGAATATCTGATGTCTTTCTTTGTCAGGAAACTTTACGATTTTATCCTCGATAGAAGGACAGTACCTGGGACCTATTCCCTTTATCAATCCTCCGTAGAGTGCCGTTCTGTGGAGATTTTTCCTTATAATTTCATGGGTCTTAGGGGTTGTATAGGTTATCCAGCAATTTACCTGTTCCTTTCCCGAATGAAACCAATAACTGCCTACCGGCTCAGTCCAGAAGGAAAACTTAGGTGGAGGGTCGTCTCCCGGAGCTATTTCCAATGCGGAGAAGTCTATAGTTCTTTTATCTAACCTTGCGGGTGTTCCCGTCTTGAATCTCATAATGGGAAAGTCATGTCTCCTGTAGAATTCCGAAAGCCCTTCGCTCCTCGGTTCTCCGAGTCTTCCGCCGGGTATTATCTTATCGCCGATGTATATAACTCCGTTTAAAAATGTTCCCGTTGTAATTACAACCGCTTTTGTTTTATATTCAACACCTAAGTTTGTTCTCACGGCTACAACTTGATTGTTCTTGACTATAATGTCAACGACTTCTTCTTGTTTTATATAAAGGTTTTCCTGATTTTCGCATACTCTCTTCATATACTCTTTGTATCTCTTTTTATCCGCTTGAGCCCTCGGAGATTGAACCGCTTTTCCTTTTCTGGTATTGAGCATCTTAAACTGGATACCGGTTTGGTCTATTGCTTTTCCCATCTCTCCACCGAGTGCATCTATTTCTCTAACAACTATTCCTTTAGCTATACCTCCAATAGCGGGATTACAGGACATTTGTCCTATGGTATCTGCGTTAAGTACGAACATTGCCGTTTTAGCTCCCATCCTTGCAGCAGCCAGAGCAGCTTCTATTCCCGCGTGTCCTCCACCTACAACTACTACGTCAAACTCGTCTACAACCATTGCCATAGCAATTTATACAATTTAAGCCTTAATAAGGAAAGATATTATGTCTATTATCGAAAATGGTTAACTAATGTTTTATGATTATATCTTTATAAAGTTTTATGATTTGTATACTTGAAAAATTTTTTGAAAAAATTATATTAAGATATTTGGAAAGTATATTCGGGAGGTAAGTAAATAATGAAATATTTTCTCGTGGCTACAACTATAGCTTTAACGGGTCTATTTGTCGGAAGCGGTGTGGGTTCTTACTTTACTTCTTCAAAACTTTTAAAACAATTCCAGAATATTCCGGGTTCACCTATAATCCTTAACGCTACCTACGACAAGGATGAACACCTCATAACTTACACAGTTTCGAATCCAGGAACCGTTCCGATAACTGTCATTGAAAAGGCTTTTGTATTTACACCCGGTAAGGAAAGCAAGGAAAAAGAATACGTCGTCTCGAGTATTCCGGCAAATATAACTATCCCTCCTATAAGTGTAGCACTGATAAAGTTAAAGCTAAAAGAGGGAACGGAAAGTTTGAAATACGGAGACCTTATTGTTGCAACTTTTACTTATAAACATTCTCTCTCCAAAGATATATATACTGTAGCCCATTCCTTTAAATACACCTCTGAAAAGGTAGAAAAAGCTAGAGGTAATGAAGGTAAGAATAAAGAGGGGGCATCCAAATGAGTGTTCAAGGCACAATTCAATGGCTTCTGGTAATACTTTTGGCATCTATGCTCTTTCTTGCCTTTACGGGAATGTTTATATCAACCTTACTGATAACGTTTAGCGCTGAAGGTTTGGCATTTCTATTCGGGTTTTTAGGAGCTTTAGTCTTTGCAAATAAATTGTTATTCGGTTATGGAAGTTTTGTAATAACAGCTGAAGCATTTTTGGCGAATAAAGAAATAGATAGAAGAAAGCTGGTTAAAAAAACAAAAGAACCGGAAGAAAGAACTCAAAACCTTTCCATTCCTTCTCTTTTAATGCTATGGCTTCAAAGTTTGGATTATTACAGATATGCCTATTACGGATTATTCACTTTGATGTTAATACTTATGCTTTTGAGTAAGTTTAACCTCTTAGGAGCTCTTATTATCGGAAATTACTTAGAGGGAGCTTTCTGGGGAGCCTCTGTAGTTACATTCTTCGTATTCGCCTTAGAGCTTACTGCAAAGTACCTTATGGACAGAATTATTGAAGAGGTAGTCCTATAATGAAAGGACTTTTCAAAGTACAGATAAAATACTTGAGAAAACAAAGGTTTAGGTTAATAATAGGGAAGAGGAATAAAAAAAAGAATTATTATCCTTTAGAAATCGGAAGGGAGGTCGGGGAAAGGTGGGAGGAGGGAGGGGACTTATACCAATCCTCTCTCCAACCAAGGAAGATAAGAAATTATACGCATATTTAGGCATTTTTGTAGCGAGGTAAATGTAAAAATTCGCTAAAAATTTCTGTTGCAAAAAGTTCTAAAAGGGAGGTGAAGTCAAATGATTATAATGAAAGAGCATGCTTTGGCTTTACTCGCTGTAAAGGAAGCTGTTGAAAAAGGAAAATCCACCTATATGATTTCTGAAAAGCAAAGGGAAAAAGAAGTTTTCTTAGAACTTGAATTCCAAAATTTAGTTCGTCTTGAGAAACCGCTCGAGTACACTTTAACTTATTGGGGAGAAGCTATTGTAAACATCATCCGCGAAATGACAAATAAGGGATACATCAAACATCCAGAGTATTGGGATGACCACTTCAGATGGATAGGTTCGGAAGTCATAAGTATGATACACTCAACGATACAAAATAACGGGAGAGCCGGAGAAAGTATAGAAAAAGCTTTAGCGGAGAGAGGCTTCCTCGAAGAAATTGAAGTTGAAAAGAGAGGAAAGATTAAAACAGTTAATGACTACGCCAAGAGGATTTATGAAATTTACAATGAAATAACTCCGAAGCTGGAGATTTCTAAAGAACTTGCTCAGTACATAAGGAATATGCCTCCGGGTCCTGCAGAGAAAAGTATGCTACCTGAGGGAAAACATTTCCCTCTTTTACTCGAATCTATGAGACTTATTGCTTTCTCTGTTCCTAATTCAGACGTTTACGCTCTTACAGGATTGGGACAAGCTGTCGAGCAAGCACTCAGACTTATGCCGTTTAGCATGGAAACTCTAATATCTGAAGATATTTTGGAAGATTTTATACGAGCCCTTGACGAAGGTATAGATAAGCTGCCGAAATCTGGACAAGAAGTTCTCTACACTTTGGGACTTTTTGATGACAAAGGAAATCTTTTACCTCCGGGTGAGAAACTCCTTGAAGTTTATAAACTCTGGAAAAAGAAAGGTTATCCGATTTACAGAACCTTTAACCTGGAAGTATTTGAAGCCGAAATCCTTAAAACTATAGATAAACTCCTTAACAAACACCAAAAGGAAGCAGGGCCACTGCCTACAAAAGAGGAGATAGTTAAAGAAATGTTAATAAGGCCTATGAAGGAATACAAGCACCTGATTGAGTACTACGGAAGAAAAATAAATCAGGACTTCAATTACAAAAAGAAGGAAGAGATTAGAAAAAAATTTGAGGAACTCAAAACTGTTGAGGAAATATTTAAACATTTCTACGAGAAAGGAGGAAAATGGTACAAAAAGATGATGGATTTAGTCATGGAAGCTCTATATTCCTTAGAATCCTTTGATTTAATAACTACCTCTATCACGGAAAAAGGAGAGCTTTACTAGGAGCGGAGAAACGGTAAAGAATTGAAGAAAAGTTTCAGAAGATAGTAAAACCCGTTTCTCCGCCCACCCCTGCGGGAGAACTAATCCTCCGCTTACTACCCCCTATCCCGTAAAGGGACTCGGGGGATACCTTGAGATTAAGTAA
>QNXQ01000163.1 GCA_003978875.1 Aquifex sp.
CGTAAACCATAGGCTTTGCAGGTTGGAAACCGGGAACCGGTTCCTTTACAGGCTTCTTCTCATGGGTGATTGTATCTCCTATTCTTATATCTCTAACATCTTTGATTGACGCAGCTATATACCCTACGTCTCCGGCCGAGAGTTTCTCAAACTTTGTCATTTTGGGAGTTTGTGCTCCTACTTCGGTTACCTCGTAGGTTTTTCCCGTAGACATAAGCATTATCTCATCGCCAGGTTTTAATTCTCCGTCGAACAGTCTAACAAATGCAACAGCACCTCTGTAGGGGTCATAGTAAGAATCGAAGATTATGGCCTTGAGGGGCTTGTTGGGGTCTCCCTTCGGAGGAGGTATTCTTGTAACAATTGCTTCAAGGATTTCTTCAATTCCTATGCCTTCTTTGGCAGAAGCTAAAATGGCTTCCTCAGGGTCAAGTCCCAAAACCTCTTCTATTTGCTTTTTTACCCTATCTATATCTGCGGATGGTAAATCTATCTTGTTGATTACGGGAATTATTGTTAAATCTTGCTCTACAGCTTTCCAAAAGTTTGCAACAGTTTGAGCCTCTATACCTTGAGATGCATCTATAAGGAGCAATGCACCCTCACAAGCGGCTAATGCCCTTGATACTTCGTAGGAAAAATCAACGTGGCCTGGCGTATCTATAAGGTGGAGTTTATAAGTATTTCCATCTTTTGCTTTGTAGAACATCCTTACAGCTTGCATCTTTATAGTTATTCCTCTTTCCCTTTCTATATCCAGCGTATCTAGGAGTTGGTCTCTCTTTTCTCTTTCGGAAATTGTTCCGGTATACTCAAGCAGTCTATCGGCCAAAGTGCTCTTTCCGTGGTCTACGTGTGCTATTATGCAGAAGTTTCTTACTTTATCAAGCTCCATGGTTATTTAAATTATTTTCATAACTACTTTCTTTCAAACTGTTTATTATGTAAATGACTTCTTCTTCTTTGAGGAAAGGATGAACGGGAATTGAAAATACTTCTTTCTTAAACTGCTCGGCTTTTGGAGTGGGAAGCCCGTTTGCATCTCTCAGTTCATGAAGCAGATAGTTGTAATAAACCCTTGCATCTATTCCTCTTTCTCTGAGCTTTTTTATTATCTCATCTCTGTTCTTGTGTCTAAGAGTGTAGAGGTGATAAACGTGGTAAGCCTCCTTTCTCTCCCTCGGTACTATATACGAATCTTCCAAGTTTTCCGTGTATACTTTTGCTATATTCCTCCTTCTTTCATTTCTTTCCCTTAATTTCTTAAGCTGAATGGTACCTATTGCGGCTTGAAACTCGGTGATTCTAACGTTGAATGCCGGCTTTTCTCCGAAATCTATCCAACTTTTTATCTTTTTAAAAATACTCTCGTCGTTGGTTGTAAGTGTTCCTCCTTCACCCATAGGAACGTTTTTCGAGGCGTAAAAACTAAAAGCTCCGATGTGTCCCCAAGCTCCCACTTTCTTGCCTTTAAACTCTGCTCCGTGGGCTTGTGCACTGTCTTCCAATACAAAAAAACCGTATTTATCAGCTAAAAACATTATGCTCTCCATATCCGCAGGCTGGCCATATAAATGAACTGGAATTACAACTTTTGGTTTAAACTTACGGACAGCATCCTCTAATTGATTTACATCGATAGTATAAAAGTCGTCCACATCAACTACTATCGGCTCTCCACCGGCTAAGAGAACCGCATCAATAGTGGCCATAAAACTCATGGCGGGAACTACTACTTTATCTCCCTTATCCACCCCCAGAGCTTTTAAGCCTATAAAGAGGGCTACCGTCCCCGAACACACAGTAGAAGAAAACTTAACGCCTAGGAATTTGGCGAACTCTTCGTTGAACTTTTCCGTCCATCCGTCCCTCGTTATCCTTTTGCTATCCAATATCCCTATAAGAGCTTCCTTTTCTTCTTCGGTAAATTCTAGCCCTATTATGGGAATCTTTATCTCCATAGATAAAGCATTTTAATATCTGAAGAATATGCCGACGTTAAAATGATGAAGAGTTGCATCGTCGTAATCGCCAGTTGTAAAGATTTTTACCTTATACTCACCTAAAAATCCAAAAGTTTCTGACACTTTATACTTAGCCCCTAAAAAGAATTGAAGTCCCAAAGCTGTATCTTTATTGGTAATTCCATTTACTCTTTCTTTGAACCTGTTTATAGAACCACCAAAACCTGTATAACCGTACAATCGTTCATTTATTTCTAACTCGATGGAAGGGTTAAGTTCAAAAGATGTATATGCCCAGGCACCGTTATTTTCAAACTTGTTAGCAGTTATGAGCTCTACCGATAAACCTGCGTTAAAACCCTGTGGAGTGTTTCCTCCCAAGTAGCCGTAAACGGCTACCATTTCTTTTAGGTCAACATCCTTATTACTTCCGTCTACGCTATCGTAGTCTACGTTTAGAAAACCTATTTTAATTCCGAATTCTCTTTGAAAGTCCCCATCAAAAAAATCTGCGAATCCTATTGAGAGGAACGTAAGCAATATTGCTGTTAGCTTTTTCATAAGTCAGTATTTTAACAATAAAGATTAAAAAGTTAAAATCTTCAATTGATGGAAAACGTGCTGGTTATAGGCGTCGGTTTTATGGGCGGTTCCTTTGCTTTAGCTTTAAAGAATCACGGTTTTAAAGGAAGGATTTACGGATACGATATTAATCCGGAAAGTATCAGGAAAGCTATTGATTTAGGAGTTATTGATGAAGGTACAACTACTTTATCCGATATAAAAAACTATAGACTCGATTTAATTATGCTATCCACTCCCGTAAGAACGTTCAGGTATATAGCAGAAGAGCTTAAAGGTTTAGTAGATGAAGAGGTAATAATCACGGATCAAGGGAGTGTTAAAGGAAATATCGTCTATGAATTGGAGAAAATACTTGGAAATAGGTACGTAGGAGGACACCCTATAGCAGGAACAGAGAAATCAGGAGTGGAATACAGCATTCCTAATCTTTACGAGGGAAAGAAAGTAATTCTTACACCCACTGAAAATACGGATAAGGAAAAATTGAAAAAGGTTGAATTCACGTGGAAAATGATAGGAGGGATAGTAGAGTATATGTCTCCTGAGCTTCATGACTATGTGTTCGGCGTTGTGTCCCATCTTCCCCATGCAGTAGCCTTTGCCCTTGTAGACACCCTCATACGAATGTCCACCAGTCAAGTAGACCTTTTTAAATACCCGGGAGGTGGTTTTAAGGATTTTACAAGAATAGCGAAAAGTGACCCGGTAATGTGGAGGGATATATTCTTGGAAAATAAGGAAAACGTATTAAAGGCGATAGAAGGATTTCAAAATTCCTTAAATTATCTTAGAGAGTTAATAGAAGAAGAAAAAGAGGAGGCGCTTACGGAATATTTAAGGGAAGTAAAGATGAAGAGAATGGAGATAGACTAATGGAATCTCTAAAGGAGTACGTTGATTACGGAATAATGGGTGTTTTAGGGTTTATGAGTTTCTTAGCCCTTAGTGTAGCCATAGAAAGGTATCTATTTATAAGGAGTGTAAATCCAAAAGATTACAACTCGAGGGCTCTTCTTGAAAAAGATTTAACGAAAAGACTCTATATAATAGCTACTGTAGCTTCCAACGCTCCTTATGTGGGACTTTTGGGAACAGTCATCGGTATTCTTCTGACCTTTTACACTATGGGACAAAAAGGGGTTGTTAATACAAAAGAAATCATGGTAGGGCTTGCCCTTGCGTTAAAGGCTACAGCTCTTGGACTTCTCGTAGCTATTCCATCCGTGATTATATACAACTTTTTAGTGAGAAAGGTAAAGGAAAAACTTTTAGATTACGATGCCTTTTATTCAAGGGAGTGTTCCTCAAGCCAAGAATAAACACTTTTGAAAGTTTCAGGTTCCTCTATTTCAAATACCATCCATTTACCTGTAGAAGGGTGGTAAAAGCCTAAATGGTAAGCAATCAACATATTGCATTCTCCGATAATATTTAGAAGTTCTCTGGGCACGGAACTTCTTTTAAAACCGTAAGTGGTATCTCCCAAAACGGGATGCCCTATTGAGGAAAAATGAACCCTGATTTGATGGGTTCTTCCGGTATGTATTTTTACCTTAAGGAGCGTAATTTCAAATTTTTCATACCTTTTTATAACCCAATATTCCGTAAGTGCTTCTTTCCCTTCTTTTTTTACGGAGAACTTTTTCCTATCTACAGGATGTCTTGCTATGGGTGTATCTATAATTCCGTAGTCGTTTTTCACTAAACCCTTTACAAGAACTTTATAAAGCTTTTCTGTCTTTCTCTCTTGGAATTGTTTTACCAGCTCCCTATGGGAAATATCATTTTTGGCTATTACCATAACTCCGGCTGTTTCCTTGTCTAACCTGTGAACTATTCCCGGTCTCTCAACCCCACCTATAGAGGATAAATCCTTTATGTGGTAGAGGAGTGCATTCACTAAAGTACCGGAAGTATAACCCGGCGAAGGGTGAACGACAAGTCCACAAGGCTTTAACACAACAGCAACATCTCTGTCTTCATAAAGGATATCTATAGGTATGTTTTCCGGTTCTACCTTTAGCTGCTGAGGTTCTGGAATTAGTAGAGTAACTTTTTCCCCTTCCTTTACCTTCCGTGAAGCTTTTCTTACTTCTTCGTTATTTACAAATACAAGTCCTTGCTCTATTAACTTTTTTATATAACTTCGTGAGAAATCGGTATAGCACTCAGCTAAAAATTTATCCAACCTCTCCCCTTCTCTTTCCCTTTCAACTCTAAACTCAACTACTTCAGATATGTTCATAGAACAAAAAAGTTAAAAGAGTTAAGCGGAGAGGACAAGAATGGATTCAGGTCTCTTTATCCTCGGAACAACCATTTCCATAACCCTGAAGGTATGGTTCATATTAGATGTTTCTACGAATGCCACGGTCATATCAAGAGCTATAACAAGGTCAAAATTCGCGGGAGAAGCGGAAACCAATAGAACCTTGTCTTCCGGCATTATAGGAGTTTGGTATACATCTTTCACTACCTTCTTTATCTGTTCAAGTTCCAAAAGTCCGGTATTGTCGTGCAATCTGTTAAGAAGGAAATATCTTTTAGGATTAACTATAAGGTAGTAATTACTGTAGAAACCCTTTTCAACGAGTTTAGATATACCGTTTACTACATCACTAAAGGCATTCCCTACTTTATTCCAATCGGAAAGTTTTGCGGTTTCCACGCCTTCAGCGGTAAGCAATCCCTCAATGCCGAGTTCATTACTTCCAAAGATAATTAAAGTATCCTCCGCTACCGCGAGGGCACTCGCTGCCGCAGCTGCATTGGTGGTATCTATAGGCAAATTAAACTGTCTCCAATGTTGTAGGTCTCTCCAAGATATTACAAAATCCTTGTACAAAGTGGGTATCGGGACGTGCTTTCTTATCCCTGTTCTTATTGGCTCACAAACTTCATATTCTTGCCCAGGTTTTATTTCACAAATTCCTGGCTCAACACCGTAAAGAACATCGTAGGAAATTACCTGATGGCCTGCACCTATAGGACCTACTACGGGTATAAACCTTCGTCCTATAAGGGTATTTTTTGCTACTTCGTACACGGTTTTATCAATCTGCTCCCACTCTTCTTCCGTAAGGGGAGCTTGATCCCTTTGGAGAAAGTCCATAATCCACCTCCTTAAAGTTAAAGTTATTTCCAATCCAAAATAATTTTTACTTTTTCCTCTTTTTTCAACTCCCTTAATTTTTTAAGGATACCATTACCGCTTTTCGTACTTAGCATATAAATCCATACGTTCCTTTTATCATCATAAATCATTCTAAAGTTTTCGCTTACTTTTTCCTTTAAAATTTCGGAAATATCGTATTTACTTTCTATAACTACCAGTCTGGAAAAAGGAGGAAGGTTATTCTTTTCTCTATCTTTGAGCTCCTTTTCGTAGAGGGCTTCTAAGTTTTTTTGTCTTAAGATTTCCTTTTCCTCTTCGGAAAGTAGGCCTGTTTGAATCAATAAGTTTTTTTTTGCAACGCGTAAAGCCAAGGCTATGAGACTTATAAACTTTTCTTTAGATTTATAACTCGGGACAGAAAGCACACTATCTGCGTTAAGTATAATTACGTGTTCCCAGCTTTCTTTCCAACTTGGGAAAGTAGTAAAACTGAAATTATCTCTTTTTCCGAAGAGCCTTTCTATAGTTTCCTTTGCCTTTTCTATACCGAAACCCATTTCTTCTAACCAATTTCCACAACTTGGACATAATTTTTCTTGAGTTTTGTAATGACTTTTTTTGTTGGAACAGAAGATTAACTCCTTTTCCTTACTGTAGGTTAAAAATGTTCCGCATTCTGGACATTCCGCTACACTTTCACACCTTGGACAGTAGAGATAACTATACCCTTGCTTTAAAACTACTAATAAAACCTTGTCCTCTTTAATACTTTTAAGAAAACTGAAGGTTTCTTCTGTAATGATTTCATTTTTTCTTTCTACGACATGAACGTTAGGTTTGAATCGTTCTTCTTCTTTTCTGAAGAGTTTTTTTCTGAGCAAGTAGAAACTCTCTAAAGTGTAATAAGGTGTTGCAAAGATAAGTTCTGCTCCTGTTTTTTTTGAAAGGATATACGCTACTCTCCTCAGATCTATGTTGTTTATTGGAAAACGTGTATTTGTCAATTCGTTGAAGAAAATGATGCTTTCTAAATCCATAACAGGTAGAAGAGCAGCCTTAAAACTTCCCAAAAATACGTAACCTTTTTCATAAGCTTTAAACCAGTTTTCGTAAAGCTTTTTTGAGGAAATTCGGGAACTTATTTCGATTACTCTATCACCCAGTTTGCTACTTAAGTGGGAAATTAAACTAAGGAGTTCATCTCTGTTAGGTGCAAGAATTAAAGTATTTTTACCTGTTACCACGTTTTTTTGTACTATTTTTAAGATTCTTTCTAAAACAAATTCAAAAGACCCGTTTATTATTTCATTTCCTTTTTTTCTCACAAGTATTTTTTTCTTAGGACTTATTGAAAAATCTTTTGTATGGATATTGTATTCTTTCTCCTTTTTCAGGATACCTCTTCTCACTAAATCATTTATATGCGAAAGTTTAAAGCCTTTTCTTATCAGTTCTTCTTTAGTGGCAAAAGGGTTTTCGTAAAGATAGAGTATGAGTTCCTTTTTTTCTTGAGATCTTACTTTGTTTAAAGCCTCTTCAAGGGAAAGGTTTAATTTGAAGATTTCCTCTTCAATTTTCGGAATAATCCATTCTTTTTTTCTAATTAGAATTTTACGTTCCAACAGAAGTCTCAAGTGATTTGAGGAAAATCTTTTTTTAAGCAACTCATATCTTACTTTCTTTTTCTTTTTTAAGTATTCAACTATTTCTGAGGATTTTCTATCAAGACCTTTAAAACTTCTTGGAGCTAAGTAAACAACTTCTTCTTCGTACCAATCAAATATGGAGGGAATGAAGTCCCAAAGAATTTTTCCGAAAGGTTCAAGATAATGATGAGCCAAATCTTTCACCAATTCTATAGAGCGAGGAAGAACAAGAGGAAGCTTATCGGGAAAAGATATAACCTCCCCTTGCGGTTTACCTTCTCCGCTTCCTACAACTATTCCAGTAAGTCCTTTACCGTCTTTTGTCCTAAATAAAACTCTATAGCCTACCGGATTTTGAACGCTTTCTTCACATTTTAATAAGCGATACTGCCCGTTGGCGAGGACTGCCTTAATAAACACTAATTTTTAAATTTAGGCTTTTAAAGCATTTAAAACCTTTGTATCAAGTTCAGTCATCTTTAAAACGTTTCCTGTGTGTGCAAAAGGAATAATTCCCGTAATAGTTGCTCCTGGGAAAAGTGCATTCTCTACAGTATCTATGGACATTTCAAATACGGATACAGGAAAAGGTATATCATCAATTTTTTCACGGATTTCTTTTGCTGTGCCATAGCAGCTTAAAGCTTTGTCGGGAGCAAATATCTGAATTGCCACTCTTCCAGTCTGCCTTATATTCTCTGCAGTTTTTGCTTTTGAACTTATGGCAATTCTTAAAGTCCTCTCATCCGTCGGGTATACCCAAGTTATAAAAGTGATGTGAATATTTCCGTTGTTATCAACTGTAGAAATTACCACGGGAAAAACATTTAAATCCCTCATCAAATCTATTAAATCCCTCGGCAGCATATTTTCACCTCCTTTCTTTAAATTCTTTGAACTTTATATTTTAGCCCCTCCCTAAAAGGTTTGCCCTTCCTATGCATCAGATATATAATTTTATAATAGTACAATAAAGATTATTGAACGCATTATTTGAAAGTAAAAAAACAGAAGGAGGTGGCCGAATGGCGGAAAAGAAGGTTAGAGTTGCTATTGTGGGAGTGGGTAATTGTGCAAGCTCTCTCATACAAGGTATCTACTACTACAAAAAGAAGGGTACCGTTGATGTAAGCGGACTTATGCATGAAGACATAGGCGGTTATAAGCCTTGGGATATTGAAATAGTTGCCGCTTGGGATATTGATGCAAGAAAAGTAGGCAAAGACGTATCAGAAGCAATATTTGCACCACCTAACTGTACAGCCGTATTTGAACCGGATGTACCCCACATGGGTGTTAAGGTAAGAATGGGTAAAGTTCTCGACGGATTCGCTCCTCACATGAAAGACTATCCTCCCGAAAGAACTTTTGTTCTAGCGGATGAAAAAGAAGATGAACTGGAGGATGTTGTCGCAGTACTTAAAGAAACACAAGCTGATGTACTCATCAACTATGTTCCGGTAGGAGCAGAAAAAGCGGCAAGATTTTACGCTGAAGCGTGTTTAAGAGCTGGAGTTTCATTTATAAACGCAATGCCTACCTTTATAGTTTCAGACCCAGAATGGGCTAAGAAGTTTGAAGAAGCAGGAATCCCCGTTGTAGGAGATGATATAAAGTCTCAGGTTGGAGCTACTATAGTTCACAGAGTATTAACTCAGCTCTTCGTAGATAGAGGCGTAAAACTTGACAGAACATATCAGCTCAATTTCGGTGGAAATACCGACTTCCTAAACATGTTGGCAAGAGAAAGACTCAAGACAAAGAAAAAATCCAAAACAGAAGCTGTAACCTCACTAATTCCCTACGAACTGGGTTGGGAAAATGTTCATATAGGACCTTCAGACTGGGTACCATGGCTCAACGATAGAAAACTCGCATACATAAGAATGGAGGGAAGACTCTTCGGAGATGTACCTATGTATTTAGAACTCAAACTCGACGTTGAAGACTCTCCAAATAGTGCAGGTTCGATGATAGACGCTATAAGGTGTGCTAAACTTGCAAGGGATAGAGGTGTTGCAGGACCTCTATATTCTATAAGCGCTTATACAATGAAACACCCTCCTATTCAATATCCCGATTGGCAAGCTAAGAAGATGGTTGAAGAATTTATCAGAGGAGAAAGAGAAAGATAATCACTTTAAAAATTCCAGTTTTGGCTTTTCCTTTTTAAATTTTTTTGAAAGATATTCAAAAAATATATCGAGAGACCTTAAATGCTCATCTTTGAGAGAATAATCAATGCAGTCGGTAAAATAGAACCTGTATCTTCCAAAGTTATTTATCGCCTCTTTAAAAAAGCTGTTTAAGCTTTTAATTATTTCTTTGTGTAGCCTTTTGGAAAAATCTTTATCCGCATCTCTTCTTACCAGAAAAAGGGCAAATACAAATGGGAGTTTATGGAATTTGTACCATTCTTCACCTAAATCGTAAACATAAGGATATTCTTCATTTTCCAAGGCTTCATCTCCTATCAGTAGGATAGCTTCCGCTTCTGATAATTTTTTTTCTTCTGGAAGGAAGCCAAATTTTTCTTCGAATATGTAATAGAGTAAATACCTCGAAGTTAATGAGGCTGATGTAATATTAACGCTCTTTATCTCCTCAATAGGTTTATGAGAAAATAGTTTTACCGAACAAACACTTCCTTTTGAAGATATGGAAATATTAGGAAGAATGAGATATTTTTCAGGAAAAAAAAAGTACTCAACCGATGAAACTATTCCCGCTTGAATCTCACCATTTCTGAGGAGCTTAACCAGTTCAGAGGGAACTCCTTCAATTATAGGAAAGGATTTTAATTTGTGGAATAACGGTATAGTATTTACATAAGAAACCTTTCCTACCTTGAACATCGAAAAGAGGATTTAACTGGTTGCGGGGGCGGGATTTGAACCCGCGACCTCCGGGTTATGAGCCCGGCGAGCTACCAGGCTGCTCCACCCCGCGTTGCCAAAAACTAAATATACAATAACTCCACGGTTATGTCAAGTAGTGACGGGAAGGGGTTCTTACCCAAAAAGATGATAGTAGGTAAAAAGAGCGAGAGCATAATGGAGAGAGCGAAAAGACCGGAAGAAGGCTTTAATCTTTCGCTTAAATGCTACTAACTTGTCCCTTAGCTTAGAATGCAATGCTTCGTTTCTATTGACTCTCCCATACTTCCTCACTATGTGCCTATCCCTCGGTAGCCATTCATATATTCTA
>QNXQ01000083.1 GCA_003978875.1 Aquifex sp.
GTACCTCATTTTGTGCCATAGGTGTAAGCATTACAACGCTACCTTTCATAACCGAGGTATCTGTGACACTATTTTTCACCCGCTGCTGCATGCTCATGCTGTTTTTCTTTGACCGCCTCAACCAAGCTAGCAGGTACCTTCCTGATAACTTGTCGACCAAACCGAATGTCATACTGAGTTATCGTTCCATCCTGTTTAAGAGAATGGTATACCACTTTTCCCACCTGTTCATGGGTTCCGTAAAAGTAATTCTTTGCGTATTTGTAAAGAATGTCGTATATAAGGGTTGATTTTCCGCTACCCGACACTCCGGTAATACAAACGAAAAGTCCCAGAGGAATCTCTACGTTTATGTTTTTTAAATTATGTTCCTTAGCTCCTATAATCTTTATAAATTTCCCGGAAGGCTTTCTTCTCTCTTTAGGTAAAGGTATTTCCTTTCTGCCGCTTAAATATGCTCCTGTTAAAGATTGAGGATTGGATTTAATATCCTCAACAGTTCCCTGAGCAACTAAGTATCCACCGTGTTTACCTGCACCGGGACCAAGTTCTATTATGTGGTCTGCAGATTCGATTGTTTCCGGGTCATGCTCCACAACTATCACGGTATTTCCTAAATCTTTCAGTTCCTTTAAAGTATTTATCAGCTTAGTAGTATCCCTCGGATGCAAACCTATCGATGGTTCATCCAAAACGTAAAGAACTCCAGAAAGTTTTGAACCGAGTTGTGTAGCTAATCTTATTCTTTGCATCTCTCCTCCGGAGAGAGTGGTTGCACTCCTAGAAAGGGAAAGGTAATCCAGACCAACATTAACCAGAAAACCGAGCCTTTCTATTATTTCTTTAAGTAATCTTTCCGCAATAATTTTGTCTTTACCTGTAAGCTTTTCCTGAAGCTCAACGAAAAACTTTTTAGCCTGATTTACAGGCATCTGAACTACATCCCAAATGCTTTTACCGTCTATAAGGACTGCAAGGGCTTCTTTGCGAAGCCTAGCTCCTCCGCAAAGAGGGCAAGGCTTTTCCACTATATAGTCTTCTATTTCCTCCCTTACTCTTTCACTATCTTCCTCGAGAAATCTTTTTTCAAGATGTCTGATAACTCCTTCAAAATTGAAACTTTCACTTCCAAAAAGAAGTGTAGCTCTTACGCTTTCAGGTAAGTTTTTCCAGATTGTTTTCGGGTCGTACCCGAGTTTCCTTAAAATATTGGCTATAGGAAATCTGAGGTAATTAAACATTCCGCTTTCCGTTATCCTTACAGCTTTTATCGCAGGCTTTTCAGGGTCAATTAAGAGGGCCGGGTCTACCTCCCATTTCACTCCTAATCCTTTACAAGCTGGGCATGCTCCATAGGGGGAATTAAAGGAAAATAACCTGGGAGAAATTTCGGGAATTGTAAAGTTATGGTCGGGACATACCAGTTTTTCGCTGAATAATTCCTCCGTGCCGGTTTCTACATCCTCAACCTTCACAAGCCCGCTGGAAAATTCAAGAGCCTTTTCTATGGCCTCCAAGAGCCGTGCCCGTTCCTCATCACTGACAAACAATCTGTCAATAACAAGCTCTATGGTATGTTTTTTATTTTTCTCAAGAGGAGGTACTTCTATAATCCTCATTAATCGACCGTCAACTTTTACTCTGGAGTATCCCCATTTCTCAATTTGTTTTATAAGTTCTCTAAATTCTCCTTTCTTTCCTCTTACTATAGGGGAAAGAACCATTACCCTTTTGTCTCTATATTTACTTAAAACCCTTTCTAAAATCTCATGGGCAGAAAGCCCGGAAAGAAGGTTTCCGCATGTCGGGCAATGGGGTTTCCCTATGTTTGCCCACAACACCCTCAGATAATCGTAAATTTCCGTAACGGTTCCAACTGTTGAGCGGGGATTTTTAGAGGTGGTTTTCTGGTCTATCGCTATGGCTGGGGAAAGACCTTCTATACTTTCAACATCGGGCTTTTCCATAACTCCTAAAAACTGTCTTGCATAGGAAGAAAGACTCTCCACATACCTTCTTTGACCTTCTGCGTAAATAGTGTCAAATGCCAAAGAGGATTTTCCCGACCCAGACGGTCCAGTTATTACTACGAGTTTGTTCTTCGGGATTTCAACGTCTATATTTTTCAGGTTGTGTTGCCGTGCACCCCTTACAATAATTTTGTCCATAGGTAAATAATTTATGGCTCTTTTTTATCTAAAATTATTTTCCTATGAAGGAAAAAGAAGTCATTCACGTAGCGAATATGACTAATGGCTTAATCGTTTATCCGAATTACGACTATATAGTCTACTTTCCTTCATCCTATACAGCAGCCGGTACCCCCTTGTACTTTCCCGAGTTTGCAGTTCCCGTTGACCTTATAAAAGCTATTCTTGAAGAAAAGAAAGTAATTATGTACGATGCTACGGTTCACGAAAATAAAGAGCTTACCGATGCTTTTTTAAAGGGTGTTCCTACATTTTTGATGGCTCTCAATCGTGCCCTTCACGGAACAAAAGGTTTATTTCAAAAACTTGAAGAAGGGTATAAGGTATGTCCTTGGCAAACCCCAGATATAGTACAACATGCGGTATACAGGTTGCCTAAGCATTATTATAAGTTTCTCAAAAAATGCGTAAAACTCTTTGCTCCCGAAAAGAGGGGAAAACTCTGGATATCTATTCCCGAAAACGTTGAGCTTGTTGTTGAAAAAATAGACAGAAGATTAAACGATAACTACGAGATGATAGCTCAAATGATAAGGGAGAAAAAGTCGATAACTTCATTTTAAATTCCTATGACTTATATCAACTTATAGTTATTTGATAAAAATTTAATATGTTTATTTAATGGGTATTCTGGATAAGCTATTGAAAAAAAGTGAAAAAGAGGATAAAAAAGATATAGAGTTTTCCATAGGAGATTTAAAACTCAGGCATTTTCCTTTAAAAAGGGATTCCGACGCAAAGATAGAGGAGTACTGGATAGAAACCTTTGACGTTTCGGAAGATGCTTACTGGATACTGGTAGGCAGAAGACACGGTGTCTTTCAACTCTACGACTGGTCGGGAAATTTACACAGACTTCCTTCAAAACCTCCCGCCCAATCCATTACAGATATAGTTTTCAGGGGAAAGTATTTAGGGATAGTCGCTGCACCTTATCTGGTAATTTACTATTTAGAAAATCCTAAAGACCCGAAAACTTGGAAGAGTGTAAGAATTTCCCAGGAGGGATTAAGACCGACCGGTGGATTGGATATAAGAAAAGGCACGTTAGCATTCGGGGTTGTAGGGGAAAAAGTTTACGTAATAGACCTTGTGGGAGATTTAACTCAAACAACTGTAGATTTCAAAAGTACATTCATCTATAGGGATAGTGAAATCGGAGACCTGCGTACTATAAAAATACTACCGAACGGAAAGCTTTTTTTGAGTGGCAACTCGGCGTGTGCGGTTTTTTCAATAGGAGGAAATCTACTAAAGAAAATTCCTTATGCAGGTAATAAGGCGGTAACTCTTTACGAAGAAAAAGTTTATATAGCGGATAATGAAAAACAAAAAATAGCCGTTTACGATTCTACCTTAGATAGAATTGAAGATGAACTGGAGCTCTTCCATAGGGTTTCCCTAATAGATATTTCACCGGATGGAAGTTACTTATTTACAGCGGATGAGGAGAAAAATAGGTTAGGAATTTACGATTTAAAGGAGAAACAGTTCTTAGATTTTCTTGAAGGATACGGATACAGTGTTGTCAAAGTAGCATCTGACGGAAGTATATACACATCCCGCTATGAAGATATCGAAGGCAAAAGATACTATTACCTCGAAAAATTTGAAACCAATCTGATAGACTTTATTTACCCTAAAGAAAGACAAAAACAGATAATTAAGAATGCGGAAAACCTTTACAGAGAATTCAAAAAAACTATAAAGGAAGCAAAAACCGAGGAAGAGTTGGAGTATATAAAATCGCTTAAAGAGTTGGAAGAAATAGATATTCCTTTGAAGGAAATAAGGGAGCTTATTCTTAAAGCTAAAGAAGATTTAAACAGAAGAAAAATAGAGGTATTCATAGATACGATAAGGAAAAAATTAAAGGAAGGCTCTATTTCTGGAAGTGATTACTCAAAGGTCAAAGAAAGGCTGGAAGAGGTTTCAGAAGAATGGGCGGAAAAACTTGAAGAAATTAAAAAGGAAGTAGAAGTATTCTTCGAAGAAAGGTTAAAGGCTTACCTGAATAAAGTGAGAGACGCTATTTCAAAAGCTAAATTGTCTAATTTTGCTGAGCTAGAAACCCTTCCTGAGGTAAAGGAAACGAGGAAGTTCATATCCACCCTTCCTAAGGAATTTAGCAACTACGCTAACGAGCAACTCCTTAAAACTCTTCAGGAAAAGCTTATAGAAGATAGATTAAAAACTTATTCAATAAAGATTTTTGAAGATAAAGTTATATTCGGTAGAGAAGAAGTAGAAAAGTTTAAAGGTAAGCCGGTAAAATACAGGTGGCGCATAAAAGTAGAAGATAAAATTCTCCAAGAGGGCAAAGTATACGCAAAACTGGTTTTTGAAAGAGAAGACGGAGTAATAGTTGAACCGAAAAGGTATAACAACATTTTGGAGCAAAATGAGATTAAGCGGTTCCCTGATTGGGTAAGCAGGTATTTAAAACATTTAAACGGATTGTGTTCAACTGAGCCTTACAGAGTTCCAGAGTTCGTATCCTTTGAAGAAACTCCCTGGTTTGTTCAAAATCTGGAAAAGTTTACTTCCCTTATTAAGGAACAACTTCAATTCCAAGAGGGAATACTCATACTGGAGGGAGACGCGGGAGTAGGAAAGAACTTCCTGGTGGAAGTATTCTCTGCACTTACCAACAGACCCCTTTTCATAATCCCTTGCAATTCCAAAATGGAGAAGGAAGATATAACATTTGTTTACGAATTCGACCCCAAAAGAGGAACTAAGAGAGTGTATTCTGACCTGGTAAAAGCTCTGAAAACCCCGGGAGCAGTTATATATTTGGATGAAATAAACACCCTTCCGGCATCACTTGTAAAAATCTTCAACCCCTTATTTGACTATAGAAGATACTTGGTATTGTCCTACGGAGAAGTGATAAAAGCGAGGGAGGATGTGATACTCATCGGCGGAATGAACCCTCAAAACTACCTGGGTGTTTCTGAACTTCCTCAGGATATAAAATCCAGAGCAGACATAATGTATGTAGACTATCCGCCATTTGAGGATGAAAAGGGTTTCTACTATCCTGATGAAGCTTTAATACTGAAGGATTACGTAGACGAAGTGTCAGCGCTCGGCAAGGAAGAATTCACCTACCTCTGGTATTACGTAGTTAACGATGTGAAAACCGAATTGGGAGAAAAACTCAGGACTCCAGAAAGGGAAAGAGATGTACGTCTCATATTTGAACTGCTCAAGATAGCAAATGAAATCAGAAAAGCATACAGAGCTTATCAAACTCAGCAGTCCGAAGAACCTGTAGAGTTTGTATTTTCCATAAGAGATACCATAAGATGTGCAAGAAGATTAAAGAAATACGGAGACGCTAAGAGTGTAGTCTTGGAAACTATTATTCCGAAGATAAGTTCACCCCTTGAAAGGGAAATTGTAAAGAGTATAGTAGAGAGAGCCTTAGATTAATTTTTTCTTAAATTTTTTAATTATGCTGATAAAGGAGCTTAATAAGCAGGTCAAAAAGGACTTAAAGGACTACTTTCAAGAAAGGGATTATATGGTTATAGCTGTTCCCAAAAAAGAGCCTGTGAGAGTTTATACCGTAAAGGCGACAAACACAGTGGAAACTGCAAGAAGGATTCACAATCTATCTCCTTCAGCTACGGTAGCTATGGGAAGAGCTATAGTAGGAGCACTTCTTCTTACTTCTCTTCTAAAGCACGGTAGTAATCAAAAATTACTCCTTAAGATAGAAGGTGATGGACCGATAGGTACAATAGTAGTTGAAGCAGATGCAAAGGGAAGAGTAAGAGGGTTTGTAAGTAATCCTAATGTAGATACTTACATAAAAGAGGTAGACGGAAAGAAAAAATTCGACGTTGCTCAGATTGTGGGAAAGAAGGGTACACTCACCGTAATAAAAGATTTAGGGATGGGAAAACCCTACACAAGTGTTGTACCCTTAATCTCGGGAGAGATAGGACAAGATATAGCGTACTACCTTTACCAATCGGAGCAAACTCCTTCGGCTGTAGCTGTAGGGGTTAAAGTAAATAAAGATGGAACCGTAAGACATGCCGGGGGATTTCTCGTTCAGACGCTGGGAGGCACTTCCGAAAAAGTTAAGGAGCTTTTGGAAAAAAGAATTCTTGAACTCCCAAGTGTTACGGAAATGATGGAAAAAGAAAAAAGACCTGAGGATGTAGCTACTGAGATATTAAGGGACATGGAACCTCAGCTGATAGGTCTGAAAGAGGTAGAGTATTACTGTCCCTGCAACGAAGAGGTGGCTAAAGCTTCACTGTTTTTATTGACAGCAGAAGAGTTAGAAGAGATGTTTAAAGAAAAAGGTTTGGCTGAAGTTACATGTAATTTCTGTGGTAGGATTTACAGGTTTGATGAAAGTATAGTTGAAGAAAAACGTAAAAAGGAAGCTGAGAATAAAGAAAGTAATGAAGATAATGGAGAAAAGTAATAAAATATAAAATTCTAAAACCGCACCTTCCCCTCTTGGGTTGCCCCGGCAGTGTGGGGTCTTGGGGAAGGGTGGCAAAACCCAAGGAGGTAGAAGAGAATGGCTGTAGTTTCTATGAAGGAGCTTTTAGAAGCAGGTGTTCACTTTGGACACTCTAAATCAAGGTGGAATCCTAAAATGGCCCCATATATCTATGGGGTTAGACACGGAATTCATATAATTGACCTTAACAAGACCATTGTAATGCTAGAAGAAGCCTATCACTTTGTCTCGGATGTTATAGCCCAAGGCGGAGAAATTTTATTCGTAGGAACGAAAAAGCAGGCAAAGGATATAATCAAGGAAGAAGCGGAAAGGTGTGGAGCTTTTTATGTAAACGAGAGATGGGTAGGAGGTCTGCTTACCAATTTCCAAACTGTTAGAAAGAGTTTGATGAAACTCCAAACACTGGAGAGAATGGAAGAGGAAGGAATATTCGATGTACTTCCCAAAAAAGAAGTAAGGAGACTAAAAAGAAAAATGGAAAAACTGAGAAAGCTATACAACGGTATTAGGGATATGAAAAAACTCCCAGACGTTATTTGGATTGTTGATACCATAAGGGAAAAAATAGCGGTAAGTGAAGCCAGAAAGCTCGGAATTCCCATAGTTGCTGTAGCTGATTCTAATTGTGACCCAACACTGATAGATTATCCTATACCCGGAAACGATGATGCTATAAAGTCTATAAAACTCTTGACCTCTAAGATAGCAGATGCTGTTCTCGAAGGTAAACAAAGAAGAGAAAGTGCGGAAGAAGTTGTACCCATTAAGGAAAGAAAACCTGTAGAAATTACAGAAAGAGAAAGACAACTCTTTGAACAAGCTGTGGAAATGAGCGAAAAGTACGAAGAGTTAGACAAGGATTCCATAGAATACGAATAAAGATTACCTTATTTCCTCTCTGCTCCACTTCATTTCTTTTATTTGTGGTATCAGCAGAGCGTATCCCTTCTGCTGCCAATGAAGTAATTCAACTATAGCGGAAGGAACGAGCTCTACAAACTCGGGAAAATCTTTTTCGGTATAACCGTAAAGCTGCTCCGCTGCCATTTTACAGACTTTGAACTTTACTCCGTACATGGTCATTCCTTCTATTCTTTCCCATATGTCTTTATACTTCTCCTTATTTTTCTTTACCAAAGTAACTATTTCGGTTCCGTGAATTATTACAACTATATCTATATCTTCTCCGGGAATAAAGTTATACGGTTCGTTTGATAAAACATAGATTATGTTAGATACCCAAAGAAGTGCGGGTCTTATCTTTTCTGGTTCATCGAAGTAAAATTCCACAACCACTTTAAAGGGAGCTTGATACGGGGTTTGAACAAATTTAGCGTGTTCACCTCCGAATGAAAAAGCAAGAATGAATAAAATCAATAAAAGTTTTCTCATGATTTTACCCTCCCTCGTTAAAACTTAGTTTATTCTGTAAAATGTTTATTGATGAAAATCCTATGGGCTCCCTGGAGAAGAAGCTATGTTGAAAACGTTGACAATATAGAAGGGTGCTTTCTATGTAATGCGATAAAGCAACCTCCCGAAAAATGGAAAGATGTCCTTCTGGTTTATAAGGGTAAAAAGGCTTTCATTATTCTAAATAAATACCCTTATAACAGCGGGCATTTGATGATAGTTCCCATAAAGCATGCGGGAGATTACTCAGAAATAGACGAAGAAACAGCTCTTGAAATGCATAAACTTCTCCGTGTAGCCTTGAAGGCTTTAAAAAAGGAGTATAAAGCTCATGGCTTTAATGTGGGATATAACTTCGGACGGCCTGCAGGAGCAGGTTTAGAGGAACATATACACCTCCATGTAGTCCCGAGATGGAATGGAGATACAAATTTCATGCCCGTTCTCGGAAAAACCAAGGTAATTTCTGAAGACTTATTTAGCACTTACGATAGGCTCAAAAAAGCTATAGAAGAAGTGTTAAATGAAACTCCTTGAGGTAATAAACTTAGAATTATGGTACAGGGATAAAAAAACCCTACATGGGATTAATTTCTCCTTAAAAGAGAGGGAAATTCTTTGTATAGTAGGTGAAAGCGGTTCGGGAAAAAGTTCCATATTTTACGCTATTTTGGGGCTTCTACCTAATTATGCAAGAGTCAAGGGGGAAATAAACTTCAAGGGTAAAAACCTGCTTTCTTTAAGTGAAAGAGAACTGAGAAAAATAAGAGGAAAAGAAATAGGAATAGTATTCCAAGAACCTTCGCTTTATCTTGACCCGTTATTTACCGTAGGTACACAGATAGAGGAAACCTATATAGCACACTACGGAGATAAGAATAAAGCTTATGAAGAAACTATAAAAGCTATGAAAAAAGCGGGAATTCCCAAAGCGGAAGAAAAATACAATATGTACCCTCATCAGTTATCGGGAGGTCTCAAACAAAGAGTCTGTATAGCAAACGCTATAGTTTGTAATCCACCGTTAATTCTTGCCGATGAACCCACAACCGCTCTTGATGTTTCCGTGCAGAAGAAAATTCTCAATCTATTCAGAAAAATGAAGGAGGAGGGAAAAGCAGTTATTCTCATAACCCACGACTTCGGTGTAGTAGCCGAAGTAGGAGACAGGGTTATAGTTTTAAAGGAAGGCAGGATTGTTGAAGAGGCAAATGTCTACGAAATTTTTGATAACCCTAAACATGAGTACACCAAAAAATTGCTGAAAGCTGTTTAAACTTTAAGATTATGTTTACGACACTTCTCTGGCTTAAAGAAACTGATTCTACTCAGAAGAGACTCAAAGAATGGAACGTAAAGTATGGGACGGTAATCGTAGCAGATTATCAAACTCAAGGAAGGGGAAGGCTCGGAAGAAAATGGATTTCTCAGGAAGGGGGATTATATTTCAGCTTTTCGGCAAACCCTAATAACTTTCCAAGTCTTATTGAAATACCCTTAGTAGTCGGCTATTCTATAGCTACTTCACTTGAAAAGCTCACAGGGGTAAGTTTTTCTCTCAAATGGCCGAACGATATATACCATCGGAACAAAAAACTTTCGGGAATTCTCTGTGAACTTTATAAGAACAAGCTTGTAGTAGGCATAGGTATAAATGTAAACCAGGAAAATATGCCCGAAGAAATAAAAGACAGAGCAACTACTTTAAAACTTATTACCGGTAAGAATTGGGATAGAAGGGAACTCCTTTTAAGAATTCTGGAAAGTATAGAAAAAGATTTGGAACTGTTTAGAAAAAGAGGATTTAAAGCTTTTAAAGAAAAAATTGAGGAAAAATTAAGCTTCAAAGGGGAAGAAGTGAAACTGATAGGAGGAGAAGAAGAAATAAGGGGAAAATTCATAGGCATTTCTACTAGAGGAGGAGCATTAATTCTCACTGATAGAGGATTAAGAGAGTTTCTATCCGGAGACCTCAGCCTCAGAAAGTCCGCCGACTGAACTTTCATCGGAAAGCTCTAATTCCATAAGTAATGCATTTTCTCCATCTGAATAATATCCTTTCCGTTCTCTTATTACTCTAAAACCTATTTTCTTATATAGATTTATAGCCTTTAAGTTAGTTTTCCTTACATCAAGGAGTATCTTCTTAACTCTTCCTTTAATAGCTTTTAAAGTTTCTCTCATAAGGAATTCACCGTACCCCTTTCCTTGATATTCCTTAGCAATCGCAAAAGTCATTATTGTAGCCTCTTCCTTTACTACCCAGAGGATTATGTAACCTATAACTGTTTCTGACTTTTCAAGAACGAATTTTTCGGAAAACTTATTTTCAAACTCCTT
>QNXQ01000167.1 GCA_003978875.1 Aquifex sp.
AGAAGGTACTTAGCTATAAATAAGGCATCCGGTCTTACCTCGTAATCCTTTTCCACCTCAAGGAAAAGGGCTTCTATTCTTTTTCTGTTTTCGTTTTTCTTTATATTTCTTATAAGGTAATAGTAGAAAAACGGGTAAAACATAAACCTTTCATCTTTTCCTTCTTCTTTATGCTTTTTATACAACCTCAGCAACATATAAAACCTGTATAGATTTCCCCTCGGTATTTCATTATTTTCTATGAAATCTTTAATTCCTTTCATATCTTCCAGAGCTTGCTCAAGGTCTTTCCATTTTAGAGTTTCCCCGAAAACATTTATGCTGTCCTTTCCTTCGTTTTCCTTTGCTTTTTTTTCGGCTTTCGATACTCCTTCGGAGGCAAGTCTCAGCGGATAATTTCCCGTGCAGGTAAACACCCCGCAGGACATCCCTAAATTGGGATTTTCACAGGTGTAGAGTTCAAATTCCTTTCTTACCCTACGTATAGCATTTATTGCAAAGTTCCAGGGAGCTACTATAAAGAGGTCATCCCCTCCCGCGTAAACCGTATAAACCTTATCTTCGAATTCTCTTTCAAAGAGGTAATTTAAATAACCCGAAAAGAATAAATCCAGAGACCTGCTGAGTGTTGCAACCCGAGAAATTGTGTAATATTTTCCCAGACCTGTCATAAATACAAGACCGAGATTATCAACGTCCGCCATCACGTAAGCGAGTTTTTTATCTCCCTCCGCCTCTTCCACAAGTTCTTCAAAAGGTTTTACTACATCTTCTTTATCATCCTTCAAGGGAACTGTTTTTCCGATGAACTTAAAACCGCAAACTCTTCTTTCCCTTTCAAATTTTTCGGTATCGTTAATTGAGAAAATCTCACCTTCCTGAGAGTTATTTAAATCTTCCGCGAAGAATACCCCTCCTATACCTTTGAGATAAAAACCTTTAAGGTTTAACTTTTTATCCGAAAGGATAACGTAATCGCTTTTGGGAATTATATTTCCCACATTTGCGAAATCTTCACACCATTTACAATATTTTTCTTCTTCTTGTTCTGGTATCAGTTCCCACCTGCAGGAGGGACACAGTTTTACCCCTTTATTTTCTACGTACGCGGGTCTATTTACAAGCTCTTCGTATTTCTCTATTGAAAATATAAACTTTCTTTTCTTTGCTTTTTCCGCTTCGTTCATAAGGTTTCTTATCACTTCGCTGTAATCCTTAATATCGGAAAGACTGAAAGTCGTATGGTATAAGACGAGACCCAGCTTTCCTCCGAACTCTTCAAGTAGTACCTCTTCCACCTTTTGGCCTAAAGCTTTTAACTTCTCTTCTATCACTTCCTCGTAGCCTACTACCGCTTGAAATTTACCACCGCCGACGTAAAGGAGATTAGTCCACGGATATTCCAGCTCCCTGAGAATAAATCTTCCTACTATTTCCGGCAGGAATGTAATGAAGGTACTCCTTCCTCTCAGTCTTTTTGCCGAACCTTTTACATTTGAAATGTCGTATAGAAATTTTTGAATACCGCTTATGTCTCCTTCAAAGATTACAAGTTTTAACTTCTTGGCAAATTCTTCCCTTTTTCTATCATCGTAATTCCTAAGAATTTCAAGATTTTCCCGAGTGTAGAGAGCCGAAGCGAGTGCGGAAACCACCCTTGAGTGGTCAAACAGGGATATATCGGGATAATGAGAGTGATATCTCTCAACGTCGTATATAGAAGCCGGAACACACCAGGTGTATTTATACAGAAGGTGGTAAAGGTAAGAAAGTTTTTCTTCAATACTTAAGTCCTTATTCGTTTTTAAGGCTTCTTCAAAACCTTTAACTAAGTCTGAATAGTTTCCGTAATAGTATTCCCTTTCGTAATCTCTGTAATCTTTTGCTTCTTTGTATTTCTTAGGAAAAATAGTTTCTTGGTCTATTTTCAAAGGTGAGAGCTTATAGAACCATTCTTCCGGCGCTCTGCCTTTGCCTATGTTCAATAATTCAAATACAGGTCTCAGTCTTTTAAACTCTTTCTTTGTTTCTATATCCTGAAACTCACTTCTTTCCGTAGAAGCGTACCAGTCCGCAAGTCTGAATAATGCCCTGACAGGAAATAATTCTTCTGGAGCTTCGGGATGTTCGGTCTTGGGCTTATGGTGAAAACACGCGGAAAGGATTAAATCTTTATCCCTCTCGTTATCTATTTTCAGAGTCTCAAGAATTTCTTTAACCTTTTCGTAGCTTATGCCTGCGTGGGCATACCCGAAATGTTCCGTATCTTCCTTTTTGTAATATTTGCCCTTTTCCTCATCAGCTCTCTGGAAAAGCTTCCCTATATCGTGAAAAAGACCCCCGATAGCTATTAATATCCTTTCTCCCTTCAACTTTCCCCCCATCAACAATTATAAAACGTCAGATTAAACCGATTCCTGACACGATGAAGGAAGAAGGTTAAAAAACCCTTCTTTTACTCAGGGCATTGCAAGATTCTGAATATCATTTTAAAAATATTGTAGTATGTTTTGTCGTAATCCCTCTCTTTAGTGAGGGCATTGCAAGGGTCAAAATCCGAGCCTTGAAAATCGATATAGTTTTTCTTAAAAATAGCCACTTGTTGCCCCTCGTTGCGGGAAACCCTTGAAAATCAAGACAATCGTGGACAACCCTACAAAATCAAGCCTTTGAACCAATTTTCCCTATTCTTTTGCCAAGTAGCCAAAAGGGACTATCTTAAGTCCCTTGATTTTCAATTTTGTTATAAACCTTCCTCATTTTTTATGATTTATGTCAGGGTATTCGATTCTACTTGACTTTTTCGGAAAAGGGTATATAAAATGAGTCTCTAATTTCGAAAAATAGAACCATAAAAAAATTAAAAGCTTTCGGTGGAGAGGGTGTAATGCAGGTTTTTAAAGTAATCAGGGACTTTTTGTATGAAAGCAGGTATATGATTGTATACGCCTTTCTAAATTACATATTTATAGCTTTTCTTCATCCGATAATAGCCTTTTTACTCAGCTTAGTAGCTTTATTGCTGATAATACATTTTTATTTGCAGAATAAATCGGAAATAAGTTTAAAATCTATTTTCGGTTCTGTGCTTTCTGCCTCTTTCCCTACTTACACCGCTCTTTTTTCTACAATTCTTTTTGTAGTATATACCGCTTGGTTTGCAGATTATCTAAAATCCTATTTTGAAAAACAAAATAACGTGGAATACTTAATTAAAGCAGCAATATCGTTCCTTTACTCAATAGGTATATTCCCCGTATTTGTTCTTTCTCTGAAAACGGAAAAACCCAAAAGGTCGAAGGATATAGAGCCCAAAAAAGTATTGATAAGTGCCCTGTCATACCCTTATGGATGGGTAAAAGATGAAGAAGAAGTAAAGAAATTAAAAGAAGCTCTGAAGAAGGGAGAAGAGGCTTTAAAGGAGCTTGAAAGGAATAACTGGGTTCCTATTCTAAGGAGTATGTTGCGCCACAAGGATAGCCTTGAGCACTGGTATATACTCGTTAGCAACAAAAGCGGAGAGTACAAAGAACTTTTCTATGAAATAGTTGAAAGTTTTGATAAAGAAATTGCAGAAAAGATAAAGTTTATTCCCCAATACGGAGAAATAAGTTTTGATAATTACGACGACATATACGAAGAGCTCAGGAAAATACTGAAAGAAATAAGGAGAAATGGATTTTCCGATGAGGATATATCCGTTTTTATAAGCGGTGGAACTTCCGCGGTCACTTTAGCTTTAACAATTTTTGCAATAAAGGAAGGCAGACAGGTAGAGTATATGTCTCAAGAAAGCAAAGAACTTTTAAAGATAGACATAGGTCTTGAGGATTTATACTCTTTCGCCCCTGAATTGCGAAGAAACTAAACAAATCTACTGAATCCCTTTAACCAGGTCCTCAAGGGCTTTTATAAAGTACTCGTTGGTTTGTAGTGTAGGAATTCTGATAAACTCTTCATATCCTAACTCTTCTGCCAATTGTCTGTATTGATAATCGAGCTCGTAAAGGGTTTCACTATGTTCTGAAACGAAGGATATAGGTATAACCACGAGTTTTTTTACTCCTTTCTTTATCAGTTCTTCGATAACTTTGTCCGTAAAGGGTTCAAGCCATTTGGCAAAACCCACCTTACTCTGGTAGGCAAGTGTATAGTTTACATTTGGAAAATGTTCCATTATAAGTTTTACGGTTTCTTCAGTCTGTTTTTGATACGGGTCTCCCTCGTCTACTATTTTCTGAGGAAGACTGTGGGCGGAAAAGAGGAAATGATATTCATGAGGATTTTTAACGAATTTTCTTATCTGCTCAGTCCAAGCCTTTATAAACAAAGGATGGTCGTAAAACTTTTCTATTTTTTTCACCCTTAAATTTTTCAAATTTAAGTTTTTAATTGCTCTGTTTACTTCGTTAAAGGCGGAACCGGTCGTTGTTTTACTGTACTGAGGATATAGCGGAAGGAGAATTATATCCCTTATTCCCTTATTCGTTAACTCTTTTAAAGCATCTTTAATGAAGGGTTTCCAGTATCTCATTCCAACTACAACTTCGTATTCATCACCGAGTCTTTCTTGAAGAGCCCTTGCCTGCAGGAGGGTTTGTTCCAACTGAGGTGATTTTCCTCCCATAAGCTCGTAATACTTTTTCGTACTCTTTGCCCTTATCTTGGATATAAGCCTTGCAAACAGTTTTTGAAAGGGAAGTTTGAATATATCAGGGTCGGAAAAGAGGTTGTACAGAAAAGGTTCTACAGCCTCCAGAGAATCAGGTCCTCCTAAGTTTATAAGAATTACGCCTTTTTTACTCAATATTTTCCCCCTTCAGCTTTTCTATAAGCTTTTGGGCTGCTTTTTGTTCGGCTTCCTTCTTAGTTTTCCCTTCACCTATACTTCTAAAATCCTTCACTTTTGCTTCAACAACAAATCTTTTTTCGTGTTGAGGACCTTCTACGCTTATTAATCTGTATGAAGGTCTTTCCTTCCAATGCCTCTGGGTAATCTCCTGAAGGAGGGTTTTAAAATCCTTCTTTACCTTTCCCTCTTTTATAGCCCTTATTATCTCGTCTCTGAAGTGTTGATAAAAAAGTTCTCTCGTGAAGTTTACATCTCTTCCCGTATCAAGGTAAATTGCCGCCCAAAGTGCTTCAAAAACATCCCCTATGACCGTTTCGTTAATTCTTCCCCTTTTCATTTTTATGAACTTGTGAAGCTCTAACTTTCTCGCCAGATGGTTAAAAAATTCCTCACTGATAAGGTACGCTTTCAAAGGAGAAAGAAACCCCTCTCTCTTTGTCGGATAATAGTCAACCAATAAGTCTACGACAAAAAAGTTAACAAGTGCATCTCCCAGAAACTCTAAAGTTTCGTAATGTTCCCTTTTGGAAACCGATATATGAGTAAGAGCTCTTTCAAGAAGTTTTTTATCCTTGAAATTGTAGCCTAATTTCCTTTCAAGCTCTTCAATCATTCTCAAAAACTTGAATGTAAAGTTTAGCTATTTCTCTGGCCAAGTTATTCATTCGTCTTATATACCTTGCCCTCTCCTGAACCGAAATAGTTCCCCTTGCATCGAGTGTGTTAAATACGTGAGAACACTTAAGCAGATAATCGTAGGCAGGGAATATAAGTCCTTCCTCTATCATTCTTTTGGATTCCTTTTCGAACATCTCGTAAGCCTGAAATAGCATATCTACATCTGCGAGTTCAAAGTTGTATTTACTCCATTCCCACTCGGAACGTTTAAATATATCCCCGTAAGTAATTCCCTCTTTCCATTCAATATCGAAGACATTATCCTTATTCTGTATATACATAGCTATCCTTTCTAAACCGTAAGTTATTTCCACTGAAATTTCGTCAAGGTCAATTCCACCGGCTTGCTGAAAATAAGTAAATTGGGTTATTTCCATTCCATCAAGCCAAACTTCCCATCCTAATCCCCAAGCCCCCAGAGTTGGAGACTCCCAATCGTCTTCCACAAATCTTATATCGTGTTCGAGAGGGTTTATCCCAAGCCTTTCAAGACTCTCGAGGTAAATCTCCTGAGGATTTTCCGGAGCAGGCTTTAGAATTACTTGAAACTGATAATAATGTTGAAGTCTATTGGGATTTTCTCCGTACCTACCGTCTTGAGGTCTTCTTGAGGGTTCTACGTATGCAACGTTCCAAGGCTTTTTCCCGAGAACTTTCAGGAAAGTAGCGGGATTCATAGTGCCTGCGCCGACTTCTAAATCGTAGGGTTGCCATATAAGACATCCCTTCTCAGCCCAGAATTTATGAAGGGTCATTATTATGTCTTGAAAGTACATGAGTATTAATTATAAGGTTAGGAAGGGAGGTAAAAAGGAAAAGCTCAAACCCCCTCCTCCAAAGCCCTCCTGGCGTCCGCCTCGTTTGGCACCCCTACGAATGCAAGCTTGCCGTCTATAATTGTTGAAGGCACACTCCTTACCATCAGCTTGGTAACCCAGTATCTACCCTCCGGAGTTCCTATATCTAAAACTTCATATTTAAATCCGTATTCCTCCTGTAGTTTTCTCCACAATGCATCCGCGTGAGGACAGGTAGGACACCATTGAGACACAAGAAGTATAACATGCCTATCCTGAGCTCCCATCACACACACCTCATACAAACAATATCCCACTCGTCGATATGCTTTTTCATTTCTTCGTAAGCCTTTTCTCCACTTACCAATTCGCTTAAGTCCCTCTTCAAAGTTTCTTCACTTGAAGGTTTTATCTTTACAATCCAAGCATCACCGTAAGGGTCTATGTTTATGTAATTCGGGTCTTCAACAACTTTAGGATTTATATCTACGATTTCACCTTCGACTAATGCCGGTACAGGCCCAGCCCACTTTCCGCTTTCTAAGGTAGCTACGGGTTTTCCCTTCTTTACTTTAGTTCCCAAGGATTTTACTCTTATATGCAGAAGTCTTCCTGCACGAGTTTGTCCCACATCTGTGAGACCGAGAGTTACCGTTCCGTCTTCGTTTACCCTTACCCAAACCTGATTTTCAATGTCGTAATATAAATCCTTCGGTATTACACAACCTTGATATTCCCAAGCAGTACCCAAATCCTTTTCTTGAGCTCCCATTTGCTTATAATTTTATGACCTCAATCAATGTAAATCAATATTTACTTATTTAATAAGCATATAAGAATCTTTTATAAACCTTAAGAAAGGTTTACCTTATGCGTTGGCTTAGGAGTTATCACAGCCTCCACTACAGAGTCTTCCAGAGCTTTAAAACCGTGTAATTCATCGGGTTCATAAAATACAGTCCCTCCGGCACGTACTTCAACTTCGGAGTTGTCTTTCCCTAAAAAGAAGTTCAGTTTACCTTTAAGTACCGTAATGTAAACGCTTGAGGAAGATTTGTGAGGCTTTATTTCCTGCCCTCCCTTGAGGTAAAACCTCACAACCTTTGCATTTGCATCTTCGTAAACTACTTCGCTCACAGGCTTCTCACCAAATTTCTCTTCCAGATTTTTAATCACACCCATAATAGGATAATTATAGATGATAAGTAATTGTTTACATACTTAGGTGTGGAAAAAATTTTTAAACCACCACCTCCGTACCTATTCCTTCCTTTGTAAACACTTCAAGTAAAATAGAGTGCTTAATTCTGCCGTCTATTATGTGAACTTTCTTGACACCTCTCTCTATTGCCTTCAGGGCAGACTTGACTTTAGGTATCATTCCCTCCCTTATTACTCCTTCCTTTATCAGTCTTTCTGCCTCTTCTTTGGTTAGTGTAGAAATTAAATTACCCTCTCCATCTTTTACACCCTGGGTATCGGTAAGGTATATTAACTTCTCCGCTTTGAGTTCCGCTGCTATCTCCGAAGCTGCTATGTCGGCGTTTATGTTGTAGGCTTCTCCTTTTTCTCCTACACCTATCGGAGCTATTACGGGAATAAAGTTATGTTCTAAAAGTGTATGAATTAACTCTTCATTTACGTCTGTAATCTCACCTACAAAACCTATGTCATCTTCAGGGACGGGCAGTCCTAATTCCGAGAAATATTTTTCTTTATCTAATTTTTTAGCTTTTAGAAGCCTTCCGTCTCTTCCCGAAAGACCGACAGCGTAAATTTTTTTCCCGCTGAACCTGTTTATAAGGGCTACTATATCTTTGTTGATATCTCCGGAAAGTACCATCTCCACTATGTGCATAGTCATTTGGTCTGTTTTCCGTATGCCGTTTATAAATTTAGGTTTTATTCCAAAGACTTCTAAAGTCTTACTTATCTGAGGCCCTCCGCCGTGGACTATTACAGGGTTTATTCCTACGTATTTGAGCAAAACCACATCCTTAGCAAATGATTCTCTCAGTTCTTCTTCGTGCATAGCAGAGCCGCCGTACTTTATAACGAAAACCTTCCCGTGAAATTCTTTTATGTACGGCAGAGCTTCCTGAAGGATATTTGCCTTTTCTATGAGTTCTTTCATTTGTCTTCTTCGGGAACAGTCGCTACGTTTATATCCCTTCCTAATTTTTCTTGAACCGATTTCACTTTTTGAACCAGTCTGCCTTTTTTACCCTTTCTATAATCAATCTTCATGGTGATTGATATTCTGTTGCAGTCTTCTTTGAGTGCTTCAAATCCTTTTTTTAGAACATTCATAACTTCATCCCAATCCTCACCCTCTATTATCGTTCCCATAGGAGTAAGGACGTAAGGAAGCCCTGACTTATCAACTATATCCACTACTTTGGCAACATACTTACTTACACTTTCTCCTTTTCCTAAAGGTGTCATGCTGACAAAAACTAAGAAACTCATGGAAATATATTTTAGTAGGCTTCTTCTTCTACACGTATGAGAACAGGTTTATCCACTACTACGGGAAGTTGAGATATTTCTCTAAGGGAGTTTTGTATATCTTCCTCAAAGGCCTTATGGGTAAGTATTACCAACGGAACTATTGGTTCGTTTTCCCTTCCTGCAATTTTACAGACCATTTCCTTTTGAAGAACGGAAGCTATGCTTATGTTGTAATCTGCAAGAACATTTGCGATTTTTGCCAAAACACCTGGTTTATCTGGTACATCAAACCTTAAATAGTACCTAGAGTAAAAATTTTTCCTCACTTTAAGAGTTTCGGTTTCCCAGTTCACGGGAAGATTTAGCTTTGATTTACAAAGTAGAAACTTTCCGGCATCTACTATATCTGATACCACCGCAGAAGCTGTCGGGTGAGAACCCGCACCTTGACCGTAGAACATAGTTTTCCCTACAAAATCACCCTCAATCATTACAGCGTTGTAAACTCCAGAAACTTTAGCCAGTGCTTCCTCAGAGTGGATAAAAGTCGGATGAACTCTTATTTCGATTTCAGAATCCACCTTTTTTGCAATAGCTAAGAGTTTTAAAGTGTATCCCAATTCTTTCCCGAGTTCCACATCCAACTTATCCACATTCCTTATACCTTCCACGTAAACGTCTTTGAAGTCTATGTAGTTTCCGTAAGCGAGTATTGCCAAGATGGCTATTTTGTGGGCAGCGTCCCAACCATCTATATCAAGGGAAGGGTCAGCTTCAGCGTATCCCTTTTCCTTAGCTTCCTTGAGTGCTGTCTCAAAATCCAAGTTTTCTTCAAACATTCTTGTAAGAATGTAGTTGGTAGTTCCATTCAAAATACCGAGGATATTTAGTACTCTATTGCCTACAAGGCCCTCTCTCAGCGCCTTTATTACGGGAATACCTCCGCCTACTGAAGCTTCAAACCCTATAAACAAATTTCTTTCTCTGGCCTTTTCAAAAATTTCTATTCCTTCTTCTGCAAGAAGATGTTTATTAGCAGTTACAACACATTTTCCTTTCTCAAGTGCTTCAAGAATAACCTGTTTGGCAAATGTTTTCCCACCTACAAGTTCTACCACTATATCAGCTTCTTCAATAACCTCTTTGTAGTTCGTGGTTCTAAGATTTTCGGGAATGTTAAATTCCCTTTCCCTCTCCCAATCTATGTCTGCAACCTTAACCAGTTCAAGATTCAAACCCGTCCTCTTTTTTATAATCTCCCTGTTTTCTATCAGGAGTTTTGCAGTTCCAGTTCCGACGGTCCCGCAACCTACAATTCCCACCCTAACTGTGTGCATAAGAGAATTA
Source organism: Aquifex sp. (assembly GCA_003978875.1). Lineage (GTDB taxonomy): Bacteria > Aquificota > Aquificia > Aquificales > Aquificaceae > Aquifex. The sequence continues at coordinate 10,126 of QNXQ01000167.1, forward strand.
TCCTCCATTTTTTAGAACCTAACAAGTTCAATGCTCCTTGTAGCGTAAATCTTTAAACCTTTAAGTCAATATAGAAGATTTTTATGTGTACCACTTGACATGTGGTGAGGGAGGGTATAGAATTGAAAATTACACAGCGGGTTGAAAAGAAAAGCCCTGAATAGGGGCTTGACAAGTAAGGGAGATGTGATATATTAAAAAATTCGTGTCGGGGCTAGAAAGCCCCGTCGGCTCCTTGGCAATTGAATAGAGGGTGAGCCTCTCCTCCATAGATCAGTGGGGTCCAGCATCAGGTGATCCCAACTAAGTAGTTCCCCTATGAATTGC
>QNXQ01000114.1 GCA_003978875.1 Aquifex sp.
CCGATATCGGGAATTCCCAACTGTAAGCTCTATCTATCCTTAAAGGATTGCCTTTATCATCAACCAGGAGGTCATCCGGACTTTGGGGTATACCGAGATGGGGACCGTAAGGTTTACCGAATTCAAGCTCATCTAAGGATTTTATTTTCTTTGGCTTTGGTAAATCATCTATGTGTTTGGGATATGGAGGTTTTGCAAGGTGTCCTCCCGGTCTGTCTATACATCCGAGTAGCATCATGAGAACGAATACGGCTCTTGCGGTTTGATATCCGTTGGAGTGGGAAGCTATTCCTCTCATTATGTGGAAGGATACGGGTCTTCCTTTCATGGTTTTATGTTTTCTACCCCATACGTCAGTCCACTCTATGGGAAGTTCTATAGGATTGTATAGAGCGGTTACACCGAGTTCTTTTGCTATCCTTTCTATAGTTTCGGCAGGGATTCCCGTAATCTTTTCAACTTTTTCCGGCGTATAATCTTTGACAATTCTCTCTGCAAATATGTCAAATGCAGGTCTTACCTTGTAACCTTCCGGAGTTTCAAACTCGCCTATGAAAGCCGGTTCTAAATTATCAGGTACTATTCTATCAGCAGGTTTGAAGCTATTGGATTTTTTATCAAATACCATAGGTTTTCCTTCTTCATTTCTATAGAAGAGGCCGTCTTTGGGTGTTCCAGGAGCCTGAATTACCAGCCATGGAGCGTTTGTAAACTCTTTCAGGAATTCCCAATCTATCAGGTTGTACTTAAAAAGTACATGAGCAAGTCCCAGTATGAATGCTCCATCGGTACCGGGTTTTATGGGTATCCATTCATCCGCAATTGCTCCGTAGCTCCACCTTACCGGGTTTACGAATACGAATTTACCACCTCTTCTTTTTAGTTCCTGTATTCCCAGTTTGAAAGGATTAGAGGCGTGGTCTTCCGCAACACCTATCATCATAAAGTATTTAGTGTGTTCGAAGTCCGGGTCTCCAAATTCCCAGAAAGAATATCCAACGGACATTAATCCTGCTGCCGCTACGTTAACAGAACAAAAACCTCCGTGTGCAGCCCAGTTGATAGTTCCGATTTGTCCTGCAAACCATCCGTTTATAGCCTGCATCTGGTCTCTTCCGGTAAAGAAAGCTACCTTTGCAGGATTCTTTTGTGCAGCTTCCCTGATCCACTTCGCCGCTATCTCCAGAGCTTCTTCCCACTCTATTTCCTTAAATTGTCCAGAACCTCTGGGTCCCACTCTGAGTAACGGTTTTCTCAATCTCGCCGGAGAGTACTCCTTCATAATTCCCGAAGAACCCTTTGCACAAAGAACACCTTTATTTAAAGGATGAGCATCATTTCCCTTTATATATGTAACTTTTCCATTTCTTACATAAACTTCTATACCACACCTACAAGCACACATATAACAGGTGCTATAGTATTTCTTCTCATAGAAGCTACCACCTATTTCCATAGAGTCCCCTCCTTTAACTTCTTTTTAGAATAAAATCTTTTTCCTCGTTGGCGTAGACATTATTTCTTAAGGAAATATAAGCCTTACTTATAGGACTTATAAGCAAAAAGCCATATTAATTTTTCTGTAATATAAACCTTTATGAAAAAGTTCGTAATTCTAATACTTGTAGCTTTCTTATCCATGTTTCCCAGTATCAATGAATTTGCTTTCAGAGGTGAAGAGACAACAAGAGCAATTGTAGCTTTTGAAATGGATAATTCTGGTAATTACTTTCAGCCAACTATTCTCGGGGAAAATTACTACAACAAACCACCATTGTTTAATTGGTTGATAATACTTTCCTCGAAACTTTTAGGATGGGATATATTTACAGCTCGGTCGGTAAGCCTCTTTTTTACATTAGCCAATACTTTCTTGGTTTTTCTGTTTGCAAGGAAAATCTTTAAAAGTATAGAAACAGCTTTACTTTCATCAGCTATTTACATAACTTTTGCAGATATTTTGTTCTGGTATGGATGGCTTGCCGAAATAGATATCACTTTGAGTTTCTTTGTGTTTCTGCTTTTTATTCAAATTTATCAACTCTATAAAACTAGAAAACCTATTTTTTACTACACTTCCGCAGTTCTTACAGGAATAATCTTTATGCTTAAGGGATTTCCGGCCTTCGCTTTTCTGGGTCTTAGTTTATTAGCCTTGTCTATTTTTGAAAGAAACATTTTCATACTTCTGAACCCTCATGCACTTGCCTCATACTTCATAGCGGTAGTTTCTTCCCTATGGTGGATACCGCTTTCTGAAAATCCCGAATTTTATTTAAGAAGGCTTTGGGAGGAGAGCTTCAGTAGGGTTGAGAGTTCTAAGGATTTTATGAAATTCATCGAGCATCTTATTACATATCCTATTCTTAATTTGAAACAGCTTCTTCCTTCTTCGGTCTTCATAATAGGAATTCTTGCATTCAAGAGAATATCTCTTCCCAAGGATTTAAAGTTTATCTCCCTTTTAGTGTTTATTAACTATATACCTTACTGGATTTCCGCAACGAGTAGAGGAAGGTACATACTCCCTCTATTTACTTTAGTGGCTATAATCTTTGCTTACACTATAAAAGAATATTTATCGGATAAATGGAAAAGGGTTTTCGTATTTTCCATAATTTTCGTAATATTCCTGAGATTTCTATACGGCTTCTGGATACTTCCCTATCTCAACGAAAGAAAGGGAAATCCAAAGATGCAGGCAGAAATAGCTTATGAAATTGTAAAGGATAAAATTTCCGCTTGTAATTGCACATCTATAAAGGATTTCTGTTTATACTTTGGATTTCTTAAAGGAAAACCTCTTCTTAAAGCTAAATATACAAAAGACTGGAGTTACTTATTCGATTGCAAAGAGAGAAAAGAACTTGTTCTTATAAGAGAGTTTTATGCAAACAAGAAAAAGATATACCTGTACGGCAGGTATAATACTATTTATGCTTTTAATCCTTCTATCTTTTACCGTGAGTCTCCTATTTGCTCAGCCCTGGTATCTGAGGGATTGTATTGAAAAGACAATAGATGCAAAAATCGCATTAGATACTGCGCAAAGGTATACGGGAAAAGTTTATAAGCTTTATCTTACCAAGAGAAAAAGTACAGGTGAATGTCTTTATAAAATTAAGGGACTAAAGGGTACCGCGATAGTCGATGGCTTTACCGGAAAGTTAATAAAGTTTTATAAAAAGAGGTAAAAATGGCTTACTTTCCTTTGTTTGTAGATATTTCGAAGAAAAATGTTTTAGTAGTTGGCGGAGGAAATGTAGGAACGAGAAAAGTTAAGAATCTATTATCTTTTACGAAGAATATAACTATCGTTTCTCCCAGGATAACGAAAGAGCTCGAGGAATTGGTAAGGGAGAATAATCTTAAATGGGTTAAAAGGAGATTCAGACCTATAGACTTAAAAGAGAAAGACATAGTTATAGTTGCGGTAAACGATTTAAAACTCCAAAAGAGAATTTACGGGCTGTGTAAAAAGAAAAGGATTCTATGCAATGCAGTAGACTCTCCCGATTACTGTAACTTTATATTCCCGTCTTTAATAAAGAGAGGAAATTTAGTGATAGGAATATCTACTTCAGGTAAAGTACCAGCACTTTCAAGAGCATTGAGGGAAAAGCTGGAGGAATGTATTCCCGAGAATATTGAAGAAATAATGAAAAAGCTGGAAGACATCAGAAGTTCAGAAAAGAAGGGCACAGAAAGGCAAAAGAAACTTTTGTATCTAGCGAGAAAGTTTCTACAAAATTTCTAAGAGTTTTACAGCCCTTTTTCCGTCAACTTCTCCGAGCTGGCCTCTAAACTTTAATTTTCTTTCTACGTACACCTCAACCTTATCTGTGAGTTTTTTATCGGTAAACAAGATGAAATCCTTTTCAAGATTTATAGCGTCTATGAGTCTTTGTCTTTTCTTAAACAGAACTGTTTCCAAAGTAATGGGAATTTCTAAAAGGGTTCTCAAAAGCATTTCCCTTTCCTCGGGATTTGGTTTAGAGAGAGTTAGTTCTTCCTTCAATTCTTTCAATACGAAAACAGGTATCGCTATGATGAAAGGAGTGTTTGCTGAGTCAATCTCTATAGAAAAATCGGCGATGAAATACTCATCATCTATGTCTATTTCGTAAATGTTTTCTACAATTTCACAACCTTTTAAAGGAAGGCTAAAGAAAGAGTTCCAAACTTCTCGAATATTACCGCAGATACTGGAGGAAAATCGGTTGAGTATATTTAATTCCAATTTTGAAAAGGGCTTTCCTTCGAGTTCTAAAGGTGAACCTCCCAGCAGGAGACTTATAAAGCTGTAAGCCGTTTTTGAATCAATAAGCAAATAAAAATCTCCTATGCTTTCTATAATTTGCTTTATCAGTAAAATAGGCGGGCTTAGGTTTGGAATCACCTTAGAAAGAACCGATTTCTTTTTTCCCTTTAAGTTAAACTTTACGGGACTCAAAACCGTCTTTTTAAGCTCTTCTTCCAGGCTCTCCGAAAGGGTGCTGAGAAATTGCTCAAGTCTTATGTATCGTTCAGATTCTATCTTTTCAAGACTGTCAAAGTCGAAGGGAGTAACTCCCTTTGGAACCGTTTCTACTTTCTTTTTTTCCAATGTTTCCATCAAGAAATTTATCTCCTCTTTAGAGAGCACCTCTTCACTCACGAGTAAACTCCATATTTATTAATAAAATCCTCGTACTCCGGAAAATCTCTAACATCTACAAATGAGCCGCTTTCAAAGGTTTTTAACTTAGGAATTACATTGAAGATAAACTCCGCAGCTCTTTCGGGTGTGAGCTTGGGAGCTTTTTTTATCCTTTCTATGGAAGGGAATTTTTCCTCATTTTGGGACATAACTTCCATGAGCATAGGAGTCAGAACGAGACCGGGAGCTAGAGAAACTATGTGAGTTCCCGGCATTTCCCATGAGTAGAGTTTCAGCATGCAATTTAGTCCTGCCTTGGAAATAGAGTACGCGTTCCATCCTCTATTGCAGTTCTTCGCTGCACCGGAAGATATACCTATTAACTGCTCAACTTTTATCTCTAAATCCATTAATGTATCTATTATTACCTTGTTAGCCCATAGGTTAATTCTCATAACCTCTTCCATCTCTTGAAGCGATATTTCCCTCATATCTTTCATTTTTCCCAGGATTCCAGCGTTCAGGATAACGAGCTGGAGCTTTTTAACTCCTTGGAGGAGTTTAGATACGTGCATATATATTCTCTCTATTTGAGAAAGGTCTGCGGATACGAACTTTACCCTTCCTTCGAGTTCCTTAGGTAAATGCCGGCTTATTGCATAAACTTCATATCCTCTATTTAAAGCTTCCTCCGCTAAAGCTTTTCCTAGCCCTGAACCTATTCCCGTTATAAACAGCTTCATTCCTTCTTCTCCTCAAAGACTTGATTTATAAGAATTTTTACATCTTCTTCTCCGGCTTTTGCCTGAGTAATGCCAAAAAGGTCTCCGTTTTTGAACCCTGCGGTAGGCTCTTTAGAAAGTCGCGCTGTGATTATAAGCTCACCCTCTATGAACTCTTCTGGATTAATTTTGTGCTTGCCGGTTATTTTAAACTTGAATGGGAATATCGGATTTTTTACTCTGAGGACTGCAACGGGTCTTGCTTGCTCGGGTTTCCTTACCGAAATTATTAGGAACTTTTCTCCTTCTGGAACTTTTTCTTGTAATTTTTTATCCAGTAAAACTAGGCCCTTGACGTATTGTTTCTTATACTTTTCCAGAATTTTTTGGCCTTCAGGGGTTTTATATTTCTCGGGAATATCCTGGCAAGAAATTAAAATGAGTGGAATTATTAAACCAATAAGGTACTTCATGTTTCTTCTCCATAGTTTAAGTATACAACTGTAACTCCTGAGCCTCCTTCCCTCGGGTATGCATCCCTGAAAAACTTTACTTTTTCATTCTTTGAAAGGACTTCTTTTACCGCAGTTTTTAACTTTCCGCTTCCTATTCCGTGAATTATTCTTACGACTTTAAGCCCTGCACTGTGAGCTTCCTCTATAAATCTTTCTAATTCAAGAGTCGCAGTATCAACGTCTTTACCCACAAGGTTCAAAGTGTCCCTTTCCACTTTTACCGGTGTTTCTACGGAAATCTTTGGAGTTTCCGTACGTAAAGACTCTGAAGTTTTCTCAAGCTCTTTCACATCTACCCACATTTTTAAGCGGTCTAAGAGAACGTAAGCCTTCTTTCCCTTTATTTCTAATACTTTCCCTTTCTTGCCCATAAATACGACGGTATCACCCACCTTTATATCACTTTTCTCTTGAGGCAGAATTTTTTCGAGTTCTTGTTTTTTTCTCGATATAAATTCTTTTACTTCTTTTTTATCTTTTGCCTTTTTGAGAACTTCTTCGGACTCGTGAGCTAACTTTCTGAGGTACTCTCTGGCTTCTCTGTAAGCTTCTTTCCAGCCCTTTCTTTTGGCTTCTTCGTATTCTCTCTTTAGTTTTTCTAAATCTTCTTTTTGTTTCTCCAGCTCTTTTCTCAGTTCTTCCACTTTCCTGTGTTCCTCTTCATACTTCTGTATGTACTTTGACAGTTCTTCCATAGCTTGCAGGTATTTTTCTCCGAACTCGCCGATATGTTTTTTAGCAATTTCTATTACTTTTTCGGGAATACCGTATTTTTTGGCTATATAGAAAGCCATACTTTCTCCTACGGTGTTGTAAGTTATCTTGTAAAGGGGTTTGAGAGTTTCTCTGTCAAAGAGAACGCTTGCCGGGACGTAATAATCCGATGTTGTAGCGTAGAGCTTTATAGGAGTGTGATGGGTAGTTACAAATACCCATGCATTTTTTTTCTTTAAATACTCAAGAATTCCTATACCGAGTGCTGAACCTTCAATGGGGTCTGTTCCCGCTCCAAGTTCATCTATAAGAACCAGAGTATTGTTATCACTTCTTTCTATAAACTCCGCTACATTCCTCATGTGTGCGGAAAATGTAGAGAGACTTTGCTCTATGCTTTGCTCATCACCTATGTCTGTAAATACCTTTTCAAATAAAGGCAACTTACTGTTTTCATTAGCGGGAATAGGTATAGCACTTTGGAACAGTAGAACGCTTAGACCTAATGTCTTCAAAGCTACAGTTTTTCCTCCCGTGTTTGGACCTGTAAGAATTAGACCTTTTTTCTCTTTCAGAATGATATCCACGGGAACAACATCTTCCTTTACTTGCATAAGTATCGGGTGTTTTACGCCGTATAGTTCTATCCAGTCTCCGAACTGGGGAAATTTACCGTTTACGAGCTTTTTAAACCTGTATTTACATTGGAGAAAATCAACTTCCACACAGGCTTCAAAACTTTCCAATAAATCCTTAGAGTAATCGCCTATGTATTCGGAAATTCTCTGTAAAACCCTTCGTACTTCTTCCTCCTCCTGTTCTTTGAGCTGAGTAAGTTTATTATTTAGATGTATTACAAACTGGGGTTCAATATAGGTGGTATAACCCGAAGACGAAGTTCCGTGAACTATTCCAAAAATCTTTTTCGCGTGAGAGGTCTTTACTGGAATTACATATCTTCCGTTTCTTATGGTAATTATCCTGTCCGCTAAAAATTTGCCAGAATCTGGCCTGTTTATCAAACTTTCGAGTCTTTTTCTTATCTCTCCTTCTATTGTCCTTATAGTTCTCCTTACTCTGAGCAGCTCATCACTCGCTTCATCTTTTACGAAACCGCGTGGGTCTATACTTGCGTTTATCAGATTTTCAAGGGGAGAAAAGAGGTGAAGTTTCTTATGAATTCTTCTGAGGGGAGGTAATTTTTGAATATTAGCTCCCAGTACTCTTCTTAGTTCTTTTACCAAACCTATTACGTTTAAGATTTTCAATATATCCTCTACGCCTAAGATAGCTCCTTGAAGTTTTGCTTTGTTTAAAAAAACTCTTATATCGTCAAATTCGTATATAGGAACATCTTCTCCTATCTCAAAGAAAGCTTGTGCAAGTTCTATTTCCTTCTCTACGGTTTCCCTATCCGTATAGGGCTTTAAATTTCTTATCCTTTCCTCCGTAGCAGGAGAATGGGCAAAACCGAGAAGTATCTCTTTTACCTTATTAAATTCCAGTTTTTCTAAGTCTCTTTCTCTCATCCGAAAACTATTTTAATTCTGAGGAGCTTAAATTCATTTTATTTTACAAACCTATCGATGATTTTGGCTCCATTTAAATCTCCCCAAACGTTTATGGAGGTTCTCACCATATCCAGAAACCTATCTACTGCTATTATCAGTCCTATTCCCTCAAGCGGAATACCGACAGAACCGAGAACCAGAGTAAGGAGGATAAGTCCGGCACCAGGTATAGCCGCTGCTCCTATAGATGCAAGGGTTACGGTAAGAAATATGACCATCATCTGAGAGATTGATAAATCTATACCATAGATATTAGCAATGTAGACTGCCGCTATTGATTCGTATAGAGCCGTTCCGTCCATGTTTATAGTAGCACCTAAGGGTAGAACAAAACCCGCCACTTCTTTCTTAACCTTTCCTTTTTCCTGGGCAAGTTCGATGGATACCGGCAGTGTTGCAGCACTGGAAGCAGTCGAAAATGCCAAAAGCAGAGCTTCCCTTACCTGAACAAAATACTTATAGGGATTATAACCTCCGAAGATAAACGCTATTAGGGGAAGATTAATAAAAGCGTGTATTAGAAGACCTACAACAACGGTAAGGGCGTATTTCCAAAGAGAAAGTAGAATATCAACACCCGCTTCCGCTATCAGATAGGAGACTAGAGCAAAAACTCCTATGGGTGTAAGAACTATAACCCATTTGGTAAGTTTGATAAGAGCGTCGTTAAACCCTTCAAAGAAATTTTTTATTATTTCCTGCTTGAACTTATCTATAGTCAGAGCGGCAAGAGCTATAAATATGGCAAACACTATTATCTGCAGAACTTCCCCTTGGGCAAAAGAGGAAAAGGGATTTTGAGGAATAAGTCCCAAAATTAATCTCTCTAAGGAGAATTCTTCCGCTTGGGGAATTTCAGGAGTTTTCAACCCATCGGGTTTTTCTCCTTTTCCCGGCATAAGTAGGTTCACAAGTATTAGTCCGGTCACGACTGCCATTGCCGTGGTAGTGAGGTAATATAAAAAGGCTTTTAAACCCAAATCCTTGAACTTGCTAATACTTTCGAGATTAAGTATTGCGGTAAATACGGAAGTAAAGACAAGGGGAACTATTATCATTTTAAGAAGGCTCAGGAAAACATCTCCAAAAATCTTTATATTCTGTGCAATTTCGGGAAAATAAATCCCAAAGAAAACAGCAAGAATAAGGGATAAAAGGGTTAAGTTTTCAATGGAAAAAATACGACTCAATTAGAACCTTACCTCACAACTTTGGTCGTATTCTATTAACTCTTTTATCTTAGGCTCTTTACCACAGAGAGGGCATTTAGGGTCTTTTCTCAGTTTCACTTTTCTGAAATCCATTGACAGTGCATCCATTATTAGGAGTTTTCCTACCAAAAGCTCACCTATACCTAGGAGCAGCTTAATGGCTTCTGTTGCCTGAATGCTTCCCATTATTCCTCCGACGGAACCGAGGATTCCCGCTTCTTGGCAAGAGGGAACGAGTCCCGGGGGCGGAGGTTCAGGGAAAAGACATCTATAACACGGAGAATTTTCCTTGTCTCTGAAGTCGAATACAGTACACTGTCCTTCAAATCTAAGCATAGCGGCGGAGACTAAAGGCTTACCCATAAAGTAGCATGCATCGTTTATAAGGAATCTTGTAGGGAAGTTATCGGTTCCATCAAGGATAACATCGTAATCCTTTATTATGTCCATAATGTTGTCTTTACTAATTTTCGTATTGTAAGTAATTACCTTTACATCGGGATTTAAAGCCTCCAATGTTTTCTTTGCACTTTCTACCTTAGGCGTACCTACCCTTTCCGTTGTATGGAGTATTTGCCTTTGTAGGTTTGAAAAGTCTACAACGTCAAAGTCAACAATTCCGATAGTTCCAACTCCTGCAGCAGCCAAGTAGTAAAGTGCGGGAGAACCCAGTCCTCCTGCACCTATGACAAGCACTTTGGATTCAAGGAGTTTGGCTTGGCCTTTTCCTCCGACTTCAGGAAGTATTATATGCCGGGCATATCTTTTTATTTGCTCCTCGGTAAAGTTGAACATGCATATAAATTATAGTGAAAAGATGTAAAAGTGGTAGGATGTGGAAGGGTATATTATCTTTCCAGCTTTATCCCGTACTTCTTTATCCTGTAGCTCACTTGCCTTGGAGTCATTCCGAGTTTCTTTGCAGCTTCCTTTATTACATAATTGCATTCTTTGAGAACACTTTCTATAAGTTCCTTTTCAACTTCCCAGATTGTTTTGTTTTGCCCTTTTCCGAAATCGTGAGAGTATTTGTTCTATAACCTAAAAGTTCCGTAGGCAGGTCTTCATAAGTCAATATTCCATCCGTATCAAGAATTACCATTCTCTCAAGAACATTTCTTAGCTCTCTTACATTTCCCGGCCAATGGTAATTTAGAAAAACTTCGAAAACTTCTTTAGAAACCTTAACGTTTTTACCGTATTCCTTGTTAAAAACCTCAAGAAAATAGTTCACAAGTACGGGAATATCTTCTTTTCTTTCCCTGAGTGGAGGTATATATATAGGAACTACGTTAATTCTGTAGTACAGGTCTTCTCTGAATTTTCCTTCCTTTATAAGTTTCTCGAGATTACGGTTTGTAGCGGCTATAATTCTAACATCTATCTTTATAGGTTTTGAACTTCCTATTCTTTCAACTTCCTTTTCCTGAAGAACTCTGAGAAGTTTTACTTGAAGGTTTAGGGGCATATCTCCGATTTCGTCAAGGAAAATTGTCCCTCCGTTTGCCAATTCAAACTTACCTTTTTTGGAAGTGTAAGCTCCCGTAAATGCTCCTTTCTCGTAGCCAAAAAGTTCAGCTTCCAGAAGGTCAGGAGGAATTGCTGCGCAATTGATTGCTATGAAGGGTTTATCCGCTCTCGGACTTAGAAAATGTATAGCTTTTGCAAATAACTCTTTACCTACACCGCTTTCTCCCATCAAGAGAACGGTGGCGTTTGTCGGTGCCACTCTGTGAACTATATCAAGTGCTTGAAGTATTTTGGGACTTTTACCTACTATTCCCTCAATCTTCCTATTCTCAAAAATTTTACGGAGTTCAAACAAAAGTGCTCTCTTTTCGCTTTCTAAGTTTTCCCTCTCCTCCGTTATTTGTATTTGCAGGGAGTATGCGTTTCCTATCAAAGTAGCCACCATATTCAGAAACTTTACATATTCATCTATGGAATCTTTTTTTTCAAGTTCTTTATCGGCACTCAGTACTCCCACAACTTTACCGCTAACCTTTATGGGTACCGCTATGAAGGAGATTTTTCTGTCTTTGAGGTTCTCCCTTTTCCACACTTTATTTAAGAATGCAGGTTCCTTCGATATATCCGGGATTACCATAGAAACGCCGTACTTCCAAACTTTCCCGGTTATACCTTCTCCTTTCTTAAAACCTTCTCCTTGAATATTCCCTGAAGAAGTTGCTTTTACAACTATTTCCTCTTTTAAAGGGTCATAGAGGGTTAGGGTAATCCTTTCGAATCCCATTAACTTTCTCAGGAGTCTTAAAACGTAGGGAACCGTCTTTTCTACATTCAAGGACGAAGATATAGCTTTGCTTATCTCGTAAAGGGTTTCCAGCTGAGCTTTTTCCTGCATTTTTTATAAAGTTCAATATTTAAATATAAAATTCTATTGTAGCGATGAGAGAATTTAATCCCCGTGAAATAGAAAAGAAATGGCAGAAAAAATGGGAAGAGGCTAAGGTTTTTAAGGCTGAAGAAGGAAAACCAGAAAAGTTTTACGTTTTAGAAATGTTTCCTTACCCCTCGGGAAGAATTCACATGGGACACGTGAGGAACTACACAATAGGAGATGCAATAGCAAGATACCTGAGAATGAGAGGGAAAAATATTCTTCATCCGATGGGCTGGGATGCATTCGGTCTGCCCGCGGAGAATGCAGCTATAAAACACGGTATCCATCCTGCCAGGTGGACTTACGAAAACATAGATTACATGAAAAAACAATTGAAAATGCTGGGATTTTCCTATGATTGGGAAAGAGAGATAGCTACATGTGCACCCGAATATTACAAGTGGAACCAATGGATTTTCCTGAAAATGCTGGAAAGAGGTATCGCTTATAGAAAAACCGCAAAGGTAAACTGGTGTCCTCACGACCAAACGGTTCTTGCGAACGAACAGGTTATAGATGGAAAATGCTGGCGTTGTGGAACTCCTATAGTTCAAAAAGAAGTTCCCTCTTGGTTTTTAAAGATTACAGCTTATGCGGATAGACTTTTAGAAGACTTAAAGAAACTGGAAGGAAAGTGGCCATCAAAGGTTTTGGCTCAGCAAAAGAACTGGATAGAACGTTCCGAAGGGGCACTCATTAAATTCTTTATAGAAATTGACGAGCCGGAAAAATTAGTAGAGTGTATTCCCGAAGAGTTAAAGGATACTTTCCTAAAAGAGAAGAGAATATACATAGAGGTTTTTACTACAAGACCTGACACTATATTCGGAGCCACCTTCGTGGTTTTAGCGCCTGAACATCCGCTTGTCAAAGTTTTAGCTTGTATAGGAGAAAAACTCGGCAATATTTCTTATGCCGATGTGGAAAGTTTTGTCGAAAGAATAAAGAGAATGTCAACCCGCGAAAGGACTACAGAAGAGGAAAAAGAAGGTATTTTCCTGGGCGTTTACGCTACGAATCCAGCCACAGGTGAGAAAATTCCCGTATGGAGTGCAAATTATGTTCTCTACGAATACGGTACTGGAGCTATAATGTGTGTTCCCGCCCACGACCAGAGGGATTGGGAATTCGCGAAAAAATACAATCTCCCTATAAAGGTGGTAATTAAGCCCGAAGAGGAGTGGAATTTTGAAAAAGGAGCCTATGAAGGAAAGGGAATTCTCATTAACTCGGATAAGTTCAACGGATTAGATAATGAAACCGCAAAGAAGGAAATAACCGCATGGCTCGGTGAAAAGGGATTAGGCAAAAGAGCGGTCTCTTACAGATTGAGAGATTGGAATATTTCCAGACAGAGGTACTGGGGAACACCTATTCCCGTGGTTTACTGTGAAAAATGCGGAATGGTTCCGGTACCTGAAGACCAGCTTCCGGTAGAACTTCCTCTTGATGTCAAGTTTACCGGGCAAGGAAACCCTCTGGAAACGTCCGAAGAGTTTGTAAATACAACCTGTCCGAAATGCGGTTCAAAGGCAAAAAGGGAAACGGATACTATGGATACATTCTTTGATAGTTCCTGGTACTTCTTGAGATTCTGTGACCCTAAGAATGAAAAAGAGCCTTTCGGTAAAGAGAAAAGTGATTACTGGATGCCCGTTGATGTTTACATAGGCGGGATTGAACATGCGGTACTACACCTTCTCTACGCCAGGTTCTTCCAGAAATTCCTTAAGGATTTAGGCCTGGTAAAAGATGATGAACCCTTTGAGAAACTAATTACTCAAGGAATGGTTCTTAAAAAATGGGTAAGTGTAAAGAAACTGTTGGATTATTTAGGTCTTTCCGAAGAGGACGATTTAGAAAAACTGAAGGAGAAACTAAGGGAAATCTTAGGAAAGCTTTAGCCTTACTCAGCTAATTGTCTTCTCCGAATTCTTCGCTATAATAAATATATCGGACGGGGTGTAGCGCAGGTGGTAGCGCGCTGGCATGGGGGGCCAGAGGTCGCCGGTTCGAGTCCGGTCACCCCGACCATTGCCCTTTAAATGAATCTTATCTGGCTCCAGAGGCTTACCTGCTCGGGAAATACCCATTCGCTTCTGAGTTCCGAAGATGCAAATTTAGTTTTTGAAGAGTTTGAAGTTTTGTTTCACCCTTCTTTTTCGGTGGAAAGTGAAGAAGAAGTAATAAAAAAGGTTCTAAAGAAGGGAAAGCTGAACATTCTGGTTGTAGAAGGAGCCATTAATAAAGAAGATGATATTGTAAAAAAGCTCTGTAAGATAGCAGATTACGTTATTGCTGTTGGAAGTTGTGCAGTTTACGGCAATCTTCCGGCACTGAAGGATAAAGATGTTTCAGGTCTGCAATTCAGATTCAAGGAAAAGGGTGGCATTCTGGGAAAGAGCTTTATTTCCAGGAAAGGATATCCAGTTATAAATCTATCGGGTTGTCCTGCTAACCCTGAATGGATAACAGGAACTCTTTTAAAAATCAAAAGTAAGAGAAAACTAAATTTAGATGAACTCGGGAGACCAAAAGAATATTACAACTCCTTGGCTCACTGGGGTTGTTCAAGAAACGAATTCTTCGAATGGAAAGTAGAAGCAAAGAGTTTGGGTAAGGAAAAGGGATGTCTTTTTTACCACTTCGGATGTAGAGGGCCTCTTACCCACTCCACTTGTAATGTAATTCTGTGGAATGGAGTAAATTCAAAGACAAGGGCAGGAACTCCTTGCTTTGGCTGTACCGAGTATGACTTTCCAAGGGAAAATCTATGGGAAACAAAACAGTACGCGGGTATCCCTGCTGAACTTCCTTTAGGAGTATCTAAAAGGGGATATATTATGGTATCAGGTATGGCTAAAATGTTTGCTCCCGAAAGGTTAAAAAATGAAGATTGAGAAGCAAGTCCTTACACGTGTAGAAGGAGAAGCCGTTCTTCACTTAGAGTGGGATAAAGGAAAAATAATAGATGCAAAGATAAATATACCTAATACACGCGGTATAGAAAAGGTTTTGGAAGGCAGACCTTTTATGGATGCTCTTGTGATAAATCCTAGAGTTTGCGGTATATGCGGGCATGCACATCTGATAGCCACTGCAATGGCACTTGAAAAGGTTCTCGGCATAGAAAGTATTTCCACAAAAGCAAAAATAGTTAGAAGCATTACCCAGCTTACCGAGATGATACAAAATCATATAAAGTGGTTTTATTTCTTTGTGATGCCTGATTTTGTGAAAATTAACGAAAACCTCAATGAATACAAATCTTTTAAAGGAGTTCAATGGAGAAAAGCTGTAAGTATTTCTTCGGAAATAGTTAAGGTAATAGCACTGTTTGCAGGACAATGGCCTCATTCTTCCTACGCAATTCCAGGGGGTATTACTTCAACCTTCGGAGAAAGGGAAGTCTTTAGGGCTAAGAACTATATAAAGAAGACAAAGGACTTTTTTCTTAAAGAAGTAGTAGGTATCGACGAAGAAGAATTCTTAAAGTTGAGAAAGAAGGGAAACTTCGGAGAGCTAAAAGGAGACTTCGGAAGATTCTTGGAATTAGTCTATGAAAACGAAATGCACAATATAGGGAAGGCTTATAACCGTTTCTTAAGCGGTGGTGGTCTATATCTTTGTTTGAAACCTTCTTACAAGAAGGGGAAAGGGAGACGTTGTAAGTTCAATGTTGAAGAAGTTAAAGAACTCAATCCGCCGGATTATACAAAAGCCAGACCTGTAAGGTATAAAGGGCTTCCCTATGAAACCGGCCCTCTTGCAAGACAGCTCCTCTATAAAAATCCTTTTGTAAAGAAACTGTATTCTCTATACGAGGATAGCTATCTTACACGTGTGTCGGCAAGAGTACTGGAGATTTGGGAACTTCTGAGTCTTATAGAAAAACTTCTTGAAAAACTAATAGAACATCTGGATGAAAAATCCTTTGAAGGAGAAATAAATAAACAGGCAAGCGGTCAAGGAGTAAGCTTTATCGAAGCTGCAAGAGGAACTCTTATCCATAAGGTTGTAGTTGAAAAAGGAAAGATAATGAAATACGAAATTATCACACCATCTCAATGGAATCTTGGACCCAGATGCAATAAATACTTGGGCGTTGCAGAAAAGGCTATTATAGGATTAGACAGCGAACTTAAAGCAGAAATGGTTCTAAGGAGCTTTGACTTATGTTCAGTTTGTACAACCCATTAATCACTTGACTACAGTAAGAAAAATGGATAATCCATCTCTCTTTATCTTATATTTGGTGAGTTCAAGCTTGTCTCTAAACTGTTTTGGAACTTTCTGGTATATGTCCGAATTTTTGAAAACATCCAAAATACTAAATTTGAGGTATTCACCTTCCCTTTGAAATCTTCTATCTTTTTCCAAAATATTCAGTCCGTCGGGTGAGAGAATTTTCAAATATATTCCGAAATCACTTAATTTGTCATCTTCCCTCGAGTTATAAACCTTATTAGTTTCTTCTTTCCCTCTGAACTCAAAGGCTCTACTGAGAAAGAGAATTCGTTTCTTTCCCTTTATCTTCATAACACCGTCTGTAAACTCAAAGTCCAAGTTTGGAAAAGTTTTCTTAAAATCTTCTGAACTTAAACTAACTTCTACCTCATTGTCTATGAGGTTTCCAAAATGAAGCAAATCCTCTATAAATATTCCCATAACACTTAATCTTTATACACTACTTTCCCTTCTTTTATGGTATATATCACTTTACCTTTTAAAGTCCTATTCCACAAGGGAGTATTTTTGCTTTTAGAAAAATTAGTTTCCTCGTTTAAGACC
Organism: Aquifex sp.; assembly: GCA_003978875.1. GTDB lineage: Bacteria > Aquificota > Aquificia > Aquificales > Aquificaceae > Aquifex. The sequence goes on from QNXQ01000114.1 coordinate 16,568, forward strand.
CATTCTCTGCTGGGGTCAAAAATCGTAATATCCGCGGGTTTGCCGGGTTTTAGACTTCCGAGTTCTAACTTCAAAATTTTTGCAGGATTTATTGTGAAGAGTTCAATTACCCTTTTTAATGGAATTATCCCTTGTCTGTACAGTTCTAGCGCCATCGGAAGTGCCGTTTGGAGTCCTATTATTCCCGGCGAAGAAAACTCTACGAATTCTTTTTCAAAAGTTTGGTGTGGTGCGTGGTCTGTGGCAAAACAATCTATAATTCCTTCCCTTATAGCCTCTATCAGGGCTTTTCTATCCTTTTCTTTTCTGAGGGGAGGGTTGACTCTGGCATTTCCGCCACAGGACAAAATTTCCCTTTCAGTAAAAGCTATATGGTTTGGATTTACCTCACACGTGATACTCACTCCCTTTTCCTTAAAGTACTTTATTAGTTCTATTCCAAAGCTTGTGCTGACATGCTGTATGTGAATTCTCGCTCCTGTATGATACGCCAATATGCCGTCTCGTGCTATCAGCACCTCCTCTGCTTCCGGAGGACGTTCCGAAAGACCGAGGAGTGCTGATACCTCACCCTCATTTATAGCTCCGTCAGATAATTTATCGTCCTCACAATGGTCTAAGATAACCGTATCCAGTTGAGCGGAAAGCTCCATAGCCTTCCTCATTATGTTTGAATCCATAACTGGGCTTCCATCGTCCGTGAAAGCCACGCATCCCGCACTTTTTAGCGTGTATAAATCCGATAACTCTTTTCCTTTTCTTCCTTTCGTTATAGTCCCTGCGGGAAGTATCCTGCAAAGACCAACCTTTTTAGCCTTTTCTAAAATGTAATCAACCACATTGGGACTATCTATGGGCGGATTGGTGTTCGGCATACATACAACCGTTGTAAACCCACCCGCCACGGCACACCTGCTACCGCTGGCAATATCCTCCTTATAGGTTTGTCCCGGGTCTCTGAAATGAACGTGGATATCGATAAATCCCGGAGAAACAACCAAACCTTCAGCGTCTATGATTTCCGCATCCGGGACGAATATACTTTTGTCTATACTCTTTACCTTCCCGTTTTCTATTAATATGTCGTATTTCCCTTCAAGTCCCTGTGAAGGGTCAACCAGGTATCCGTTTTTTACAATTAGTTTCAGCATTTTAAATTTTTATACAATAAAATCTTATGAAGAAATTCCTTTTTAGTACTTTATTGATTCCCGTGCTATCCTTTTCTATGGCCGAGCCTGCGGGAGCTCCTCCGGAGGTAAAGAATATATCCATAGTAGTGGTAGACAAAGAAGGCAAAAAACACCAATTGAAGAGTCCCACCTGCGAAGGATTATCCTACATAAAGGTGAAAAAAGGAGAAGTGGAGTATTCCATATCTCTTACTAACGTAGAGAAATTGGAAATCCTAAACGTTTCAGGAGACAAAGCTATAGTCAGAATTAAGTTGAAAGGAGGTAAGGAAGAAGTTTTTGATATATCATCTCACGCTTTCTGTACTGCATTGTCTGACATTGGGAATGCTTCTTTTACAATGAAGGACATAAAGGAAATTCTCTTTCAGAGGGAGGGAAGATGAAGAAACTTAGTTTTATCCCTGCACTGGTTTTAATGTTTCTGGCAGGATTTTTATTGGGACAAAGTACCGATAACGGTAAGGAAGAAGATAGATACTTTTATCTGAGACTTTTTTCCGAAGTTCTGAAAATAGTTGAAAATAACTATGTTGAGCAGGTACCCATAAAAAAGCTAATATACGGTGCAATAGATGGAATGGTATCTTCCCTTGACCCTTTTTCCGATTTCTTTACACCCGAACAGTACAAGGAATTTATGTCAGAGACGGAAGGTGAGTTCGGAGGAGTAGGAATAGAAATAACTATGGAAAATGGAAGACCCGTTGTGGTTTCACCTATTGAAGGAACTCCGGCTTGGAAAGCAGGTTTAAGACCCGGCGATATAATTATTGCCATAAACGGAGAAGATACCTTCAACATGTCCCTTATGGATGTAGTCAAAAAAATTAGGGGTAAACCGGGCACAAAGGTAAAACTCACTATTCTCAGGAAGGGCAAAGGTAAACCTGTTGAGGTTGTTATCGTTCGTGCCCGTATAAAGGTTCCAAGTGTTAAATATGTAAATTACAAAGGTATAGGGTACATAAAAATTTCCCAGTTTACCTCAGGAACAGCAAGGAGTCTTGAAAAAGCGATAAAGGATTTGGAGGAGCAAGGAGTTTACGGATTTATCGTAGACCTTAGGAATAATCCCGGAGGACTTCTTTCCGAAGCAGTGGATGTAGGAGATATATTCATTCCCAAAGGTAAACTCATAGTTTATACAAAGGGCAGAAGAGGGGAACTACACAGGTATTTTGCAGAAAAAGAATCTATAACCAAAAACCTTCCTATAGTTCTCTTAGTAAACAAAGGTTCTGCTAGTGCCTCGGAAATAGTTGCGGGAGCTCTTCAAGATTATCACATAGCTACACTTGTAGGTGAAAAGACTTTCGGTAAGGCTTCGGTTCAAAATCTAATTCCGCTGGAAGATGGCTCGGCGATAAAACTTACAATTGCTTACTACTATACTCCTAAAGGAAGACTTATACATAAGAAGGGAATAAAGCCTGATGTGGAAGTTAAAATGGACGAGAAAACCTGGAATAAGCTCTTTGAAACCATAAGAAAATTACGCTTTGAGGGTCGAACGGAAAAGGTTATATTGCTACCCGATATAGATGTTCAGCTGAGAAAAGCCATTGAGATTCTTCAAAGGAAACAGGAACTTAAGAAAGTAGGATGATAACCCTTGCGGTGGAAACTTCCTGCGACGAAACGGCGCTTGCAATTTACGACGACGAAAAAGGAGTTATAGGGGATATTATTCTATCGCAAGCTGTTGTCCATTCTCCCTTCGGCGGGGTTGTACCTGAGCTTTCCGCAAGAGAACATACAAGAAACATTGTTCCTTTACTGGATAGACTATTAAAGGAAACTAATTTTGATTTAAAAGACATAGATTTTGTTTCCTTTACCTTAACTCCTGGATTAATTCTTTCTTTGGTAGTAGGTGTTGCCTTTGCAAAAGCCATTGCCTACCAGTACAATAAACCTCTGGTTCCCGTACATCACCTGGAAGGGCATATATACTCCGTCTTTTTGGAACAGAAAGTAGAGTATCCCTTCTTGGCACTGGTAGTTTCAGGGGGACACACTGATTTATACTTGGTGAAAAATTTTGGGGAATACGAATTTCTTGGTGGAACCTTGGACGATGCTGTAGGAGAATCCTATGACAAAGTGGCCAAGATGCTCGGTCTGGGATATCCCGGAGGTCCTATAATAGATAAGCTCGCAAGAGAGGGAAAAAAACTTTAT
>QNXQ01000125.1 GCA_003978875.1 Aquifex sp.
ATCAAAACCTCCTTTAAGTGTTGTAAGCTTTTTCACCGTGTTCTGTGGAATCAAGACCTTCAATTTCTTCTTCTTCAGATACCCTTAAGCCTACTAGGGCTTTGACGATGAAAAGTATTATAGCAGTTAAAACTCCTGAGTAAATAATTGTCGCAATTACTCCTTCGAGCTGAATGAGAACCTGTGCAGGATTTCCGTATAAAAGACCTTTGGAGCCTCCTACCGCAGGGTCTGCAAATACTCCAGTAAGAATCGCTCCAACTATACCCGCCATACCGTGAATACCGAAAACGTCAAGGGCATCGTCGTATCCGAATTTGGGTTTGAGAGTGGCTACTGCAAAGTAAGCGATTACAGCCGCTATAGCTCCTATAAAGATAGCTCCTACTAAGTTTACAAAACCAGCAGCTGGAGTAATTGCTACAAGTCCGGCAATAATTCCGGAAGATATTCCTACAACTGTAGGTTTTCCTGCATGTATCCATTCTGCGAACATCCAGGCGAGAGCTGCTGCAGAAGTTGCTACAGTAGTATTCAGCATTGCCCATACTGCGTTTTCATTGGCAGCCAGAGCTGAACCTGCGTTAAATCCGAACCATCCAAACCAGAGTATTCCGGCTCCGAGAGCTACCAGAGGTATGTTATTGGGAATAAGGGATGTATCCTTCCTTCTTCCTAAAATTAAAGCTCCTACCAATCCGGCTATACCTGCATTTATGTGAACTACCGTACCACCTGCAAAATCTAAAGCACCATCATTTGCTAAAAATCCTCCTCCCCATACCCAGTGAGCTACTGGGGGATAAACTATGATGCTCCAAAGTACGGCGAATAAAATCCATGCGGAGAACTTCATCCTTCCTACGTAGGAACCGCTAATAAGTGCGGTGGTAATAGTAGCAAAAGTTAGTTGGAACATAACATCGAGAAGTGCAGGATAACCTGTATCGGGATTAATACCGCTAATCCCTTTGGCAAGTATGTATTGGAAGGGATTTCCCATAAACCCAGCTATGTCATCTCCGTAAGCTATAGAGTATCCAATTATTATCCATGTTAGGGTAACTATAGCAAAGGCGCTTAAAGACATAGCTATGGTGTTTAGGATGCTCTTCGCTTTATCAAGTCCTCCATAGAAGAGCGCTAATCCGGGAACTGTCATGAATACAACCAAAGCGGAAGCCATCAACATCCAAGCTGTATTTCCAGTGTCAAGCTTTGCTCCTTCTTGTGCAAGGGCGGGTAATGCTCCGAACAAAATAGGTATAATAACCCCTAATAACCCTTTAGCCCTCATTTTTACTCCTCCTTTTTTAACTTTTTAAAAAGATTTTGAAAAAGGGGCAGAAAGCCCCGAAAGAGGTTTAAATATCCCAGTAAAGTTCAAATTCTTTTGGATGAGGAATAAATCTTAATTCATCAATCTCAGCCCTCTTGGCTTCTATCCACAACTGTAGGAATTCCTCGGTAAATACTCCGCCTTTTAATAGGAATTCATAATCGTTTTCAAGAGCGTTGAGAGCTTCTTCAAGTGATCCGGGAAGTTGAGGGATACCTTCTAGTTCTTCAGGAGGTAGAGAGTAGATGTCCTTGTCGAAGGGTTCTCCCGGGTCTATTTCATTTTCTATTCCGTCTATGGCAGCCATCAGAATTGCTGCGAATGCAAGATATGGATTGGATGTTGCATCTGGGAATCTTACTTCTATTCTTTTTGCTTTCGGATTTTGAGAGTACATAGGTATTCTTATTGCGGCAGATCTGTTTCTTGCGGAGTAAGCGAGTCTTACAGGAGCTTCATATCCGGGAACCAATCTGTGGTAGGAGTTAACTGTGGGGTTTGTAAATGCCGCTATTGCAGGACCGTGTTTTAAGATTCCTCCTATTGCGTAGAGGGCTGTTTTGGAAAGTCCAGCATATTCACTTCCGGCAAATTGGTTTTCTCCGTTCTTCCATATAGAGAAGTGGGTGTGCATTCCTGATCCGTTGTCGTTGGGAAGAACTTTTGCCATAAAGGTTGCATACTTTCCATGTTTTGCAGCAACCATTCTAACGATGTACTTGTAAAGGAATAGCTTATCAGCTTGGTTTACAAGGGAGTCGTACCTTATGTCTATCTCACCCTGTCCTGCGGTAGCAACTTCGTGGTGATGGAGTTCAACGATTATTCCGAGGTCGGACATTATGGAAACCATTTCGTTTCTGAGAGACATCATCTTATCTACAGGAGGTGCAGGGAAGTATCCTCTTTTATGGGGTATCTTGTATCCGGTAGAAGGAATTTCTCTATTCCACCAACCTTCTTCGGAATCTACTCTCCAGAAAGCGTAATTAGCACCGCTTCCAAATTCAACACTATCGAATATGAAGAATTCAGCTTCAGGTCCAAAGTACGCCGTATCTCCGATACCAGTTTGTTTTAGATACTGCTCAGCTTTTTGAGCAATATATCTGGTATCCCTTCCGTATCTTTCTCCAGTTACAGGGTCATAAATATCACATATCATCACGAGAGTTTTAGGTTCAATGAATGGGTCTATAAATGCTGTGTTGGGGTCGGGTTTTGCGAGCATGTCCGATTCGTTAATGGACTGCCATCCCCTAATGGAGGATCCGTCAAAACCTCTACCGTTTTCAAAGGTTTCCTTGGAGATTTCGTAAGCAGGGATTGTCAAGTGCTGCCACTGACCAAAAGGATCAGAAAATCTCAGGTCTACATACTGCACGCCTTCCTTCTGAATGAGGTCAAGGACCTCCTCAGGGGTATACTTGGGCATAACACACCTCCTTTATTAAATTTTTTTAGATAGCTTGCTCGCCTCTCTCACCAGTTCTGATTCTTATTACATCTTCTACAGGAATAATAAAAATCTTTCCGTCCCCTACCCTTCCGGTTTGGGCAGTCTTTACTATAGTTTCAACTACTTTTTCTACATCTTCGTCTTTGACCACAACTTCGATTTTTACCTTTGGTAGAAAATCAATTACGTATTCCGTTCCCCTGTAGATTTCGGTATGTCCCTTTTGCTGACCGAATCCTTTAACCTCGGTAACGGTCATCCCCCCAATTCCAATCTCAACAAGAGCATCTTTTACCTCATCCAACTTAAAAGGTTTAATGATAGCTTCTATCTTCTTCATCTACGCTCCTCCTAATCTTTATTATGCAAGCATTGTGCCAATTTCGTTGTTTGTATTTTTGTTATATTTTCTAATGCTCACTGTTCTTTTTCTCTACTATTTTGTGTTTACAAAATTGTTAACATGTTTACATTTTGGTTAAATAAAATTACTCCTATGGAAAATACAGCGGTTTGTTTTAAAATGGTTTTAGTAAATAAATTTCAATAATCCAGGAGGTTGAAGATGCCATATAAGCTTCAAGAGAGCTTTCTCAATACCGCAAGGAAGAGGAAGGTTAAAGTATCTATATACCTGGTAAACGGTGTTAGACTTCAGGGAAAAATAAGGTCTTTTGACTTATTTACCATTCTTCTTGAGGATGGAAGGCAACAAACGTTGGTGTATAAACATGCAATTACTACTATAGTTCCCCATGAAAAGCTTGAAATTGAATTTGAAGAAGCGGGGGTGCCGGGACAGGGTTAAAACATTCCCGGCGGTTTCCCCTTTGAAATAACCAACCTTTCTACCGGCTGGCCACCTTTCAGATGTTTCTCTATTATCTCGTCAACATCTTCAGGTTTTACTTGACCGTACCAAACTCCATCAGGATAAACAACAACTACGGGACCCATCATACAAGCGTTCATACATCCGGTAGGTGTAATTGCCGTTGTCATAAATAGCTGAGGGTCTGTTTGTATTTTTTCCATAAAAGCCTGAAATACTTCTCTTGAACCTCTTTGAGCACAAGAACCTTGAGGGTGTCCCGGTGGTCTATCCTGTACGCATACAAACACGTGTTTAAACTCTGCCATTTTCTTACCTCCTTTAGAGAGTTTTTATCCTATAATACACAAAGTTTTTAAAGTTTAAAATGAAGTATATCAAGGGAAACTTTAAATTTAAACAGTATGGAAAATTGTCCTAAGTTAATAGTTCTATCCGAAGGAGCTGATTTGGACAGCCTTTCCGCTGCCTACGGTATTCTAAAACTTTATACAAATGCTTATCTTCTAAAACCGAGATATCTTTCCAGGAAAGCAGGTGAGGTCTTTAAGAAGTACAAGGAGTTTTTCAGAATTACGGAAACCCTTCCCGAATGTTTTGAGTTAGTCCTTGTTGATACTCATTTTTTTCCGGAAGAAATTCCCGAGGAAAAAGTAAAAAAAGTAGTAGTTTACGACCACCACCCTAAGGGAGATGTAAAAGAGTTTGAAGGAAAAATAGAAAAGGTAGGAGCTGCAACAACTTTGGTAGTAGAAGAAATAAAAAGGAAAAATATACCTATCTCACCTCAAGAAGCTACGCTTTTAGCCTTTGGAATTTACGAAGATACCGGAAATCTAACCTACGAAGGCACTACTCCGAGGGATGCATTGGCTGTTGCATGGCTATTGGAAAATGGAGCTAATCTGAGGGAGATAAGACAGGTGGTGATGGAAACTTATACTCCTCAGCAGATAGAAGCGGTCAGCAAAATTGTACAATCTATAGAAAAGATATTTATAGAAGGGAAAACGATTAGCTTGGCTACAGCCGTTCTTGAAAGTTATCAACCCGATATAAATAATCTCTTATACGAGATAAAGGATTTAAAGGAATCCGATGCTTTCTTTGTAATAGTTGAAGCTGAAGGGAAAACTTATGTATTCGGACGCTCTCAAGATTCGGATATTAACGTAGGTGAAATTCTTTCACATTTCGGCGGAGGTGGACATAAGGAAGCCGGAGCTGTAAAACTCGAAAACGTACCTGCAGAGAGATTGAAGGAACTTTTAAAGGTGTATTTGAAGAAGAAATATGTGAAACTAAAAGTCAAGGATATTATGAATACTCCACCTTTTGTGCTATCCGAACATCTCAGTGTAAAAGATGCACTTTCCGAACTCACGGAAAGAGGGATAGCCAACGCTCCAGTTATAAACAGGGAGGGAAAACTGGTAGGGATAATCTCTAAAAAAGTCCTTTTAAAAGTGGTGAAGCTTTATCCTGATGAACCTATAGAAGAATTTATGAACAGGGATTTTCACACTCTTCCTCCGGATGCACTTATATGGGAGGCAGAAGAAATTCTTACCCGTTTCGGCCAAAAGCTTATACCTGTGATGGAAAATGATACTGTTATAGGAGTTATTACCCGTCTTGACCTCCTTCAAGTAATAAAGGAGGATATGACAAAATTTAAGGAGAAAAGGAGAAAACTAAAAATTCCCGAGAATATAAAACCTATATCCGAGGAAGTCGGGAAAATAGCGAAAGAGCTTGGATACAGAGCGTATATAGTCGGAGGAGTAGTAAGAGATATACTCCTCGGAAAAGAAGTTTGGGATATAGATTTTGTAGTTGAAGGAAATGCCATAGATGTGGCCAAAAAACTTGCTCAAAGACATAAAGTTAACGTGCATCCTTTTCCCGAGTTCGGAACAGCTCATCTGAAAATAGGTAAGTTGAAACTCGAATTTGCCACCGCAAGGCGTGAAAGTTATTCCAAGCCTGGAGCCTATCCTAAAGTAGAACCGGCGAGCCTGAAGGAAGACCTTATAAGGAGGGATTTTACCATTAACTCCATGGCTATATCGGTAAATCCTGAAGATTTCGGCATGCTCATAGACTACTTCGGAGGTCTAAAGGATTTAAAAGAAAAAATAATAAGGATACTTCACCCGGTGAGTTTTATAGAGGACCCTGTTAGAATCCTCAGGGCTTTAAGATTTTCCGGAAGACTGGATTTTAAGCTTTCAAAGAGCACGGAAAAAATGTTAAAGCAAGCTGTAAATCTCGGGCTCCTAAAGGAAGCGCCGCGAGGCAGAATAATAAACGAAATAAAGCTAGCTCTCAGGGAAGAAAAATTCTTAAATATCTTAGAACTCTACAAAAAGTATAGAATTCTCGAAGAAATAATTCCAAACTTCAGATGGAGCGAAAAACTGTACCATAAATTAACCGAATTAAGAAAGATTATAGACTGGCATTCCCTGCAATTTCCCGAGGAGAAAATAGATTACGGATGGCTGTATATACTCCAAATCCTTTCTACTCTTGATTATGAAACGGGTAAACGTTTCCTCAAAGAGATGTCGGCACCTTCGTGGGTAAGGGATGCATTCAAGTTTTCGTTCACGAAAATGTTTAAGAAAAAGGAAGAGCTTCACTCCTCACAGACTAACTACGATGTATATAAAGCTCTTAAAGGTTTGCACATTTCCTTACTGCTCATAATCATGCTCGACGAAAGTTTGAGAGAAAAAGTCAAAATGTATTTAGAGAAACTTAGGAAAATTAAAGTACCTGAAGAAAAGATTAAAGAACTCAAAGAGAGAGGATTTAAAGGTAAGGAGCTGGGCAAAAAGATAGAGGAATTTAAAAAAGAGTTGATGAATTAAAATTTAAACAGTGCTGGAAGTAAAAGAAGTTTATAAGGATTTTAAAGGGAAAAAAGTCCTGAAAGGTATTTCTCTCTCTGTGAATAGAGGAGAAATAGTTGGACTGCTGGGACCTAACGGTGCAGGGAAAACCACACTTTTTAACTCAATTATAGGGTTTATAGGAATAGATAAGGGAAGTATCCTATTGGAAGGTGAAGATATAACCCATTTACCGCCTTTCAAGAGAGCGGAAAAAGGACTCGCTTTTCTTCCGCAGGAACATTCCCTTTTTGAAGATTTAACAGTTATCGAAAACCTGATGATATTTTTGGAGTTCTTTACAAATAACAGGAATGAAGCTTTAGCCAAAGCGGAAATGCTTCTTGAGGATTTTGGACTTATAGACCTTAAAGACCAGAAAGCCTATACCCTTTCGGGAGGACAAAAGAGGAGATTGGAAATAGCCCGTTCTCTTATTACTAATCCTAAGTATATATTGCTGGATGAACCCTTTGCAGGACTGGACCCAATTATAGTTTCCGAAATAAGAAAGTTAATTTTAAGGCTTAAAGAAAACGGTATAGGAATATTGATAACGGATCATAATGTAAGGGAAACCATAAAGATGGTTGACAGGGTATATATAATTTCCGAGGGAAAGGTTCTGGCACAGGGTAAACCTGAGGATGTTGTAAAGATAAAAGAGGTAAAAAAGACTTATCTGGGTGAGGAGTTTGAGTTATAATAGTATAATCCCAAAGGCGCGTAGCTCAGTTGGGAGAGCGCCGGCCCGACACGCCGGAGGTCGGGGGTTCAAGTCCCCCCGCGCCTACCATTTGATAAAAATTTCCTTCAGATAACTCCCTTAGTTGAAGGTATATCCTGACCCTCTTTCCTTACAGCATCTTTAAGGGTTAAGGCAAAGGATTTGAAACAAGCTTCTGCTATGTGATGCAGTATCTTCCCGTCTAAAACTTTTATATGAAGAGTGCTTTTACTTTCAAGGGCAAAACCTTTAAAGAATTCCCATATAAGCTCAAAGTCAAAATCTGTTATTTTCCCCCTTAAACCTTTATCTTCATAGAAAAAAAGAGGTCTTCCTGATATATCTATGGCGGATAGTATAAGAGCTTCATCCATAGGAACGATTGAATGCCCGTACCTTCTTATTCCCTTTTTGTCTCCGAGGGCTTTTAGAACCGCCTGTCCAAGAACAATACCGCAATCCTCTACTGTATGGTGATGGGATACGTGAACGTCTCCTTCTGCCTCCACCTCAAGGTCAAATCTCCCGTGTCTTGCGAAAGATTCAAGCATGTGTGTCAGGAAACCTACGGGTGTATTCACTCTATATATGCCCGAACCGTCAAGGTTTATATAGACCTTTATTTTAGTTTCCTTTGTTTGCCTATAAACTTCCGCTTCTCTCATAAGAAGATACTTTAACCTACCTTTTCCGTAGCAGTATTTTCTTTTATTAATCTGTGAATTTCTTTGAAGTTTATATCACCCGCAAGTATGTAAACCTTTCCGTTATGTTCAAACCTTTTGGCAACGGTTATACAAAAATCATCCGTAGCCTTAGATAAATATATATCAGATATATATTCACCCTTTTCCATGGTTTCCTTGAAATAAGGTCTTTCGCTTCTATCAGCTCCTTTTTTCCCTTGAGCTACGAAGTAATTCACATTGGGATTAACGATGTTATTGGAAATCTGAAGCCCGCTTGAGCTGATTAGATAAAAAAGTTCAAAATAAGTGTATTTTTTAAACATATCGTAGAGTACAAATTCCCATATATCCTTTGGTGAATTTACCAATTCCTCTACAATTTCTAAAAAGTCCGAGAGTATCTTTTCCTTTATGTTTTTCAAAAGTTTCTTTTTCCTCGGGTCATAAAGGATTAGTTTTGGTTGTATACTGTGTACCACAAAAATGTATCCTGATATTTTCTTTGCCCTTCCTCTTAACTCTTTTATTTTCTTGTAAAGATTTTCCTGGGAATCCACATATCTTAAGTTTATAGAGATACCGTAAAGAGAAGCTTCGGGATAATCTGCAAATAAAACGGAATACTCCTTAAAGAACTCTCCGAATAGAGCCTTTACTTTTTCTTTTTCTGGAGGCTCCTGGGAAAGCATCCATATTTCTTCTGTTTCCGCTATTTCCTCTATTTCCCCTGAGAAACTTTCCTGTATGTCTTCGTAAAGTATCTTTATTAAACCTTTAGTTTTTTCATAGCCGAATTTTTCTTTGAAACCTTTTAGGTTTTTTATACCGAAAATGTATAGGTACGCTTCCTTTCCCAGAGATTTCCTGATATGTTGAATAAGAGGAATAATATACTCCCTATACTTTGTGATATAGTGAAGCAGTACATCGTAAGTCAACACTCCTATGTATTTTCCTTTCTTATCAGTAACTATTATGGGTTCTCTGATTATAGGTAGCAGTTCAATAATCCCTATAAGACCATCTCTTTCTAAATTAAAATCCCTGATTTTCACAGCCAATCTGCTGAGGTCACCCGCTATTAGGTCCTTTCTCGTTACTCCTTCCACGTCCTTTCTGAACACTACACCTATGGGTTTACCTTCCTTTAATACGGTGAGGTATTCGTATATCCTTAGTTCGGAAAAGATTTGCCTTAGTTCGTCTATACTCAAATCATAAGATACAGTAGGTACGCTTATGCAAATCTCTCCAAGTTCAAAATACTTCTTCATAATCTATCCCTAAGTTTTTATAATGGTATATCTTGTTCTTGTAAACAACTATTAGCTCGATCTGAAAATCTTCTCCCTCAAAGATTTCATAGGAAGTTTTTAATACTTTTAGGAACTTCTTCTTCGTAAAATTTTCAACCGGAAAGAATTTGTTTCCACCTTTTACTTCAATTACTATCTTTTTCCCATCGTATTCTGCAAGTATATCAATTTCTCCGTAGCGCGTATGGATATTTTTCCCGAGAATTTTGTATCCTTTACTTTTCAGATATTCCTCTGCAAGTGTTTCAAATTCTCTACCTTTCATAAAAGGTATAAGGTGCCCCAAAAGGGGCAAAGGAGATTAATGATAACCCAGTCTCTTCAGTAGATTTGTCTTATACTTCCAGAGCAATAGTCCCATAACGATGAAGTATGCTATAACGAGGATACCCATCACATTCCTTTTGACTTGTTCCTTAGGAGGAGGAGTGTTTACAGATTTCATGTAAGCAACGATTTTAGCAACTTTTTCTTTAGCCTGTTTGTCATATTGAGGATTAAACATTTGAGGCATGGAAGTTCCGGGCAGTACCTTTTGAGGGTTGAGGATGAACTGATAAAGGTAACCTTCTCCTCTTGCGAGGTACATTGTAGAAAGGTCAGGAGGTACTTGTCCTAAAGCAGCTTTTAAACCTTGAAGGTCTTCATAGGCAAATGCTTCATAAACATCTCTCGGAACAAAGAATCTATCTTTATATAGAATCCCGTGCCTGTATACAGGTCTTCCTGCTGATTTTTCAACGTTCTTCCATTTTGGATTGGCTTGAACACTCATCAAGTAAATACCGTC
>QNXQ01000184.1 GCA_003978875.1 Aquifex sp.
AAGATATTGGACTATTAAAAACTCCGCTATAAAGCAGGTTGCGAGCGGAAGGTTCGGAGTAACTCCCACCTATCTTGCATCTGCTAAAGATTTAGAAATCAAAATAGCCCAAGGAGCAAAACCTGGAGAAGGTGGACAACTTCCCGGTCGCAAGGTCAACGAATATATAGCAAAACTAAGACACTCACAACCCGGAGTCACTTTAATATCTCCACCTCCTCACCACGACATATACTCCATAGAAGACTTAGCACAACTCATACATGACCTAAAACAAGCCAATCCCTTTGCAAGAGTTTGTGTAAAACTGGTCGCGGAAAGGGGAGTGGGAACTATCGCCGCGGGTGTTGCCAAGGCTTACGCTGATGTAGTTCAAATCAGTGGAGCTGAAGGAGGAACGGGAGCTTCTCCATACATATCCATAAAAAATGCAGGTAATTATTGGGAAATAGGATTAACAGAAACCCAAAGAGTTTTAATGGAAAACCATCTAAGAGACAAAATAAGGGTAAGGGTAGACGGTGGTTTTAGAACAGGAAAAGACGTAATAATAGCCGCGCTTATGGGTGCAGAGGAATTCGGATTTGGAACTGCCGCGATGATAGCGGAAGGATGCGTCATGGCAAGAATATGCCATACAAACAGGTGTCCTACGGGAGTAGCTACACAAGATCCTAAGTTCAGAGCGAAGTTCAAAGGAAAAGTTGAGAATGTGATGGCATACTTTAGAGCAGTTGCCCAGGAAGTGAGAGAAATTCTGGCAGAAATGGGCTTCAGAAGTCTTGATGAGATTATCGGAAGAACAGACCTTCTTGAAGTAGTAAGATACGATGAATTCCCGGGTTCCAAAAGAATAAAGGTGGAAGCACTCCTCGAGAAGTATCCCGAAAATGAACCTAAAAGGTGTATGGTTGAGAAAAACGATAATCCCTCTCCTAACTTTAACGACAAGATATTATCCGATTTACTTCCGTACATTGAAGAAGGTATTCCCGTTGAAAAGGAATACACTATAAGGAATACCGATAGAACTATTCCTACTAAGATTAATTACTTCATCTCTCTCTTCTATGGAGATAAAGGACTCCCGGAAGATACCATAAAGCTTACTTTTAGAGGTACGGCTGGTCAGAGCTTTGGAGCTTTCAACCATAAGGGTGTAAGCCTTACACTTATAGGGGATGCAAATGACTACGTAGGAAAAGGCATGTACGGTGGAAGAATTGTTATAATTCCCACCGATGTCCAAGAGACGGACAAAAACGTAATAATGGGTAATACCTGTCTTTACGGTGCAACGGGAGGAGAGCTTTTCGCTGCAGGTGTAGCAGGTGAGAGATTTGCGATAAGAAATAGCGGAGCTGTAGCTGTAATAGAAGGTGCAGGACTCCACTGCTGCGAATATATGACCGGAGGAATAGTGGTAGTCCTGGGAGAAGTGGGATACAACTTAGGAGCAGGTATGACTGGAGGATATGCTTATATACTCGACGAAGATGACTCGTTAGATAGTAAACTTAACTATTCTTACGTTTATGCAAGAAGATTGGTTGGTGAGGATGAAATTCAGGAGCTTAAGGAGCTGATAGAGAAACACTATAAGTACACCGGTAGCACGAAGGCAAAAAGAATACTTGACAATTGGGAAATGTACATAAAGAAATTCTGGAAGGTTATTCCCTTAGAGCAATGTAAGAGAGACCCATACGGCGATTCCGATGCCTGTGAGGTAGAAATATTAGGGAAAAGATAAGGCTTTTCTCCTTTTCCCTATTTGACACCGGGGAAACCATCCTCGGTGCGCTCGTTGTATCTACCTTTTTTCCTCTTTACATAACTAAGCATATAGATGTAAAGCTTTACAGCTTACTCTACAGCTTTTCCTTCTTTATTTCCTTTATCTTTTCCTTAATTTTAGGGAAAATAGCCGATGAGAGAGCTTTGAGGAAACATTTCTTCGGGATTTTCAGCTTCCTAACAAGTCTGGCTATACTTTTTTTATTTCTTTTTTATGAATTTCCTTTTATAGTTCTTCTTTTCTTTTTTCTACTTCTTATTTTTCATCAACAGGCTATGGTTTTTTACAATTCCCTTTTGATTGGTTTTGAACAAAAGGGATTTACTTCGGGAGTTGGAGTAGCCTTCGGATACATGGGTTCGGCTTTTGCTTTAATTTTTCTCGCGAATTCCTTAAAAGAGCCTCAAATATATATTTACGTGGCAATTATTTTTACACTTTTATTTATTCCCGCAATACTTTTTCTTGAAAATCCAAAAGAGAAAACACATATAAGCCTAAGGGAAATAGTTAAAGATAAAAGTTTTTTGTTCTTTTTGATTTCCCTTCTTTCTATAACGGAAGTGGCAAATACCCTCGTAGCTATGATGGGAGTATACCTTAGGGAGGTTTATGGTTTGGAAAATACAGAGATATACAAGATTATAGGACTTTCAGCTATAGGAGGAGTATTGGGAGGAATTTTATGGGGATTTTTAACGAATAAGTTAGGGGTAAATAGGATTTTTCCGCTGGGTTTTTTTATATGGAGCATTTTCATATTACTCCTTTATATTACTCCTAAAAATTTTATAATCCCATTAGGATTCCTTGCGGGAATTTCTCTTTCCCACCTTTGGACTACAGGACGCGTTTTTTTAATAAAAAATTTTCCTAAAAATACAGTATCGGTTCGTATGTCTTTTCTTTCGTTATCGGAAAGAATAGCGTCAAGCATAGGACTCGGTCTATGGAGTTTATTTCTATTCATCACCGATAACAACTTTAAACTTTCAGCCCTGCTTTTAATAGCTCTTCCCGTTGCGGGAGCTACTATCTACTTTCTAACTTTCCTTAAGTGGAAATAAGGTTCTATTGTTTGTATCGTCGTAATCCCTCCTTGGTGGTTATATTTTAATTTCTATGGATGTTAAGGAAAAAAAATACGGAGAGATTGAAATAGAGAAAGCGGAGTTGGAACCTTGGCCTAATCCTAACCCTGAAAGAGACTATGTTATTGAGATAACTTTCCCAGAGTTTACATGCCTTTGTCCTCGCTCTGGCTATCCGGACTTTGCCACAATTAAGATTCGATACATTCCCGATAAGTACATAGTTGAACTAAAATCACTAAAGCTTTGGCTTAATAAATTTAGAAACAGATATATATCTCATGAAGCTGCAACTAATGAAATTTATAAAGCTTTATACGACTTACTTAAACCTCGATTTTTAGAAGTTATAGGAGACTTTCATCCAAGAGGTAATGTCCATACAGTTGTAAAAGTGAGAAGTGATGGAAAATACGAATAATCCAAAGGAGCTACATACATAGCAAAGAAATTGCCGGTGTTTAGTTTACCCTTCAATTATTTGTTTGAATCACAATGTATTCACTCAGTGGCGGAGGGGGAGGGATTCGAACCCTCGGAGGGGTTTTAGCCCCTCTGCCGCTTAGCAAGCGGCCGCCTTCGGCCTCTCGGCCACCCCTCCTTTATTTAGATAATTTTTAATTATATCCTAAAATCTGCCCTTTTCCAGCCTCTTTAATGCGTAATAGTCCCCTATTCCGTATTTATTCCACAATTCCTCCAATATCCTGAGGAATATTTCAGCCGTCAAGGTTGCATCTTTCAAAGCCCTGTGAACTCCGTTAGTTTCAAGTCCCAAAGTATCGGCAATAGATTTCAATGAGTATTTTTCGAGATTTGGGAAAAGTTTTCGCGAAAGTTTTAACGTGCATAAGCTGGGATTTTTGAATTTTCTGTTGTAATACAACTTGGTATATTTATTTATAAACTTTATATCCTGCTCCACGAAATGTCCAACTACAATATTATCTCCTACAAATTCAAGAAATTCAGGTAATACACTCTTTATAGTAGGCTGGCCTACAAGCATTGCATTTGTTATGCCGGTGAGTTCTTTAATTCTTTCTGGGATAAAGTATCCAGGATAAACGAGAGTAGAAAATTTTTCCGTTATAATTCCTCCCTCTACCCTCACTGCCGCTATGTCTATTATGTCTGCCCTTTCAACGTCAAACCCTGTAGCCTCAACATCTATAACTACAAATGTACTATCTAATAAGTTATCCCGCATTCTTTTAATCCTTTTTTGAATGCTCCTCTATCTCGTAATCTTCTATTAATGGATTTATTAAGTATTTTTCTACTAACCTATGTAAATCTACATCTTCGGAAACTTCCAACTCTATAATCTTTCCAACCCTTACGTTGGAGACCTGAAAACCGTTCTCTTTAAGCATCTCTTCAACAGCTCTACCTTGGGGGTCAAGAAGACCTTCCTTAGGCATAATTATTACCCTTACACTCTTCATCGCTTCCTCCTAATCCTAATTTTAAATGGCCTATAATCAATTTCCATGGAATTTCTCGTTAAACACACAGATGAGGATACACTCTACAAGCTGGTACTCGGCCTGATTGTGCCACGACCCATAGGGTGGGTTTCTACAATAAGCAAGGAAGGCATTACCAACATTGCTCCTTTTAGCTTCTTCAACGCGGTAAATGATGCTCCTCCCGTTCTTATGCTTTCTATAAGCAACAGAGATGACAATACTCTTAAAGATACGGTAAGGAATATTTTGGATACGAAGGAGTTTGTAATAAATATGGTAAGTGAAGAACTTTTCGAAAAAATGCTAATAACCGCTGAGGAATTTCCTCCTGATATCAGTGAATTTGAGAAGGCAGGGCTTACACCTGAGGAATCTAAAATGGTAAAAGCTCCACGTATAAAAGAGGCAAAGGTTTCCTTTGAATGCAAATTGTATAAATACGTTCCGGTCTACGATATGCACGTTATATTTGGGGAAGCTCTTTTAATAAAGGTCAACGATGATATACTTACGGAAAACTTCAAGGTGGATTACGAAAGTTATAAACCCATTGGTAGATTGGGGGGGAATTATTATGCGAAAGTATATGGAAATTGCCAGATAAAAAGGTGTTAAAATAAAAGGCACTATGGCAGCAGCACCGGTTGAGGGAAGTGGGGCAGGAGCTATAGATATTCACGCTTTATTTTTACACTTAGCTATACTTCTCTTTTCCGCCAAGCTATTCGGTTCTATATTTAGGAAATTAGGTATTCCCCCTGTTTTAGGTGAAGTAACCGCAGGAGTAATACTCGGCCAGAGTTTCTTAGGACTTATTCCACTCTCGGAAGCTATAAAGGTTCTCGCGGAACTTGGTGTAATACTTTTACTCTTTGAAGTAGGTCTGGAAGCAGACATACATATGCTCGTGAGGGTAGGCCTTTGGTCTACTGCGGTTGCTATAGTAGGAGCTGCTCTTCCTTTCGCAGGTGGGTTTATAGTCTCATATTATCTTTTCGGGCTCGACCTTGTTGCATCTCTGTTTATGGGAGGAGCTCTCACTGCAACCAGTATAGGTATAACGGTAAGGGTTCTCACAGATTTGGGTAAACATAAAGAGCGTTTTGCTCAAATCGTTCTCGGAGCAGCAGTGCTTGACGATATTATGGGTGTTATAATCCTCGCTGCCCTTTACGAGTTTGCCAAAACTCGTGCAGTTCACTTTGACACAACTGTTAATCTAGTAATGCATATAGTTGTATTCTTCCTTGTAGCTCCAATAATCGCCAACATAGTTGCAAAGATTTTATCGGTAATAGCAAAAAAAGCTCAAGATATGGACATAATCCCGGCATCCGTTATGGCTCTAATTCTACTTGCAGCTTATTCCGCCCATAAATTCGGTTCTCCTTCAATACTGGGTTCCTTTACAGCAGGTCTTGCACTATCAAGAAGGTTTGTAATCCCCTTTGCCGCAGCCCTTCGTCTTGATGAACAGATGATTCACAAAGTAGAGGAATCCATTACACCTTTAGTATGGGTTATGGCTCCAATATTCTTCGTATCGGTAGGACTTGCATTAAATCTAAAAGCTATAGACTTTTCTTCACCTGAATTCTGGGCTTTTTCAGGAGCTTTAATAGTTGTGGCTATAATCGGTAAAGTTTTATCAGGCTTCGTAGTTCCTGGGTCTCTAAGGGAAAAAATGAGTATAGGTTTTTCAATGCTTCCTCGTGGAGAAGTAGGTTTGATATTCGCCGAATTCGGAAGGAGTTTTAAAGCTATAAACGAAGTTGAATACGCTGTAATAATCTTTGTAGTTGCGGTAACTACCTTAATGGCACCGATAGTCCTAAAAATACTTCTAAAGGAAGAATGAGTAAGAAAGTTAAATTTGATCTATCTCCAACAATATAAAACTTATGTTATCTTTTCCCTCTTGATACGCTATCTCGTATAAACACCTTGCCTTCTCCAAAATTTCTCCTTTTTTCAAGCATAGAACTTTTTCCTTAAAGGATATAGGCTCCCATAAACCATCGGAACAGATAAGGAAAATATCACCTTTATTAGGGATTTCCTCTTTAAAGAAAACTTCAGGGAGTTCTGAATATCCTCCCATTATTGCAGTTTCAAGCATATTCCTTTCAATATGAACTCTTAAGTCATCATAGGAGATTTTTCCTTTCAGGAAAAGGTTAAAAACAAACGTATGGTCTCTTGTCAAAATTTCAAGCTTTTCAGAAGAAAATCTGTAAACTCTACAATCTCCTACGTTAAACACAAAAACTTTACGAGGAGAGAGGTAAATCCCGGCAAGAGCAGTACCCATACCGAAACAATACTCGTGCCCGCTGTTTATATACTCATCCAGTTTTCTTTTAGCGTTGAAGATTATTTCTTTTACATCATCTACCTGTTTAGGTTTACTACCTTTCAAAGTTTCCAGAACTATGCCGCTCGCTTTCTCGCCACATGCGTGCCCTCCGAGACCATCCGCCACAGCAAAAGCCGTAACATCGGATATTTCCAATTCCTCATAAATTACTTGATTTAAGGAAGTTTCCTTGAAAATCTTTTTATCAACGAGTATAGCGTCTTCGTTTTTTAACCTAACTTTGCCTATGTTTGTTATGTAGGCGGTTTTAACCTTCATTGCCCTTTTATAACTTCCAGAAGGCATTCACGCATAAAGTCCTCCGAGGGAGAACCTATATCTCTTATTACCTCAAAGTCTTTGTCAAAACCTTCTTCTCTCAATTTATCCATTAAAATCTTTAAAACACTTTTTAGACCCTCCTTCATAGAGATACCTTCCTTAAATATATAGAGCTCATCATCTTCGCTGAAAAACTGAAGGCCGTAATCTTCCATATTCTTTACTTCAAAATCCACACCTAAGGCGTAAGCTTTACCATAGTTTATGGCGTTTTCTTCGGGAATATAGTGTTCGGAGAAACAACTGTACTTTACATTCCTAAAGAGTTCCTCATCCTGCGGAGTTGCTACTATATAAAGTGCTTCCTCTTGTTTTACCTCTCCCTTTTCATTGACTCCTGCAAGCTGTATGTAATAACTCCACGACTTCATTCTGTTTCACCTCCTTGTGAAAATCTGTGGCTCTATCTATAATCTACATGCTTAATAATATTGCAAATGATTTTCATCTTAACTATTTTTTAAATGTAATTTCAGGAGGAGGTTAATGAACGCGCTAAAAAATATGTTTATATGGCTGATATTTATCGGAGCTGCAATAGTAGCCTTTAACCTATTTGAAACTAAAAGGGAGTTTACCACAAAAGTCTCCCTTAACGAATTTGTAAAGCTCGTTGAAGAAGGGAAGATATCTTACGCTCAAGTAAAGGGAAATACGGTAATAGTTCAAACAAAAGACGGTCAACGCCTTGAGGTAACTCTTCCTCCTAACTCCAATATAGTCGATAAACTCATTGAAAAAGGGGTAAGAGTAGAAGTTACCAATCCGGAACCGCCGGGAGGATGGTTTGTAAACCTTCTAATATCCTGGCTTCCGATACTTCTATTTATCGGTATATGGATACTTATTCTCAGGCAAATGTCCGGTGGAGCGAACGCTACGCGAGCTTTCAACTTCGGCAAAAGCAGAGCAAAACTATACATAGAAGAAAAGCCTAAAGTAACCTTCAACGACGTTGCCGGGATAGACGAAGTTAAGGAAGAAGTAAAAGAAATTATTGAATATCTGAAAGACCCTGTAAAGTTTCAGAAACTCGGCGGTAGACCTCCAAAAGGAGTTCTGCTGTACGGTGAACCGGGGGTTGGAAAAACATTACTTGCCAAAGCTATAGCGGGAGAAGCTCACGTTCCCTTCATATCCGTCTCCGGTTCTGACTTTGTGGAGATGTTCGTAGGAGTTGGAGCAGCAAGAGTAAGGGATTTATTCGAAACTGCGAAAAAACATGCTCCGTGCATAATCTTCATAGACGAAATTGATGCTGTAGGTCGTTCCAGAGGAGCCATACCCATAGGAGGAGGACACGATGAAAGAGAGCAGACTTTAAACCAGCTCCTGGTAGAAATGGACGGATTTGATACTTCTGACGGAATTATAGTAATAGCAGCAACAAATAGACCGGACATATTAGACCCTGCCCTCCTCAGACCCGGAAGATTTGACAGGCAAATTTTCATTCCGAAACCCGACGTAAGGGGTAGATACGAAATTCTAAAAGTGCACGCAAAGAATAAAAAGTTGGCAAAAGATGTAGACTTGGAATGGATAGCAAGGGCAACTCCGGGCTTCACCGGTGCAGATTTGGAAAACCTCCTCAATGAAGCTGCTCTGCTTGCTGCGAGAAAAGGCAAAGAAGAGATAACTATGGAGGAAATAGAAGAAGCCCTCGATAGAATTACTATGGGTCTTGAAAGAAAAGGGATGAAGATATCTCCTAAGGAAAAGGAAAAGATAGCTATCCATGAAGCCGGACACGCTCTAATGGGATTTGTTTCCGACGACGATGACAAGGTTCATAAAATTTCCATAATCCCGAGAGGAATGGCTCTTGGAGTTACACAGCAACTACCGATTGAGGATAAACACATATACGATAAGAAGGACTTAATAAACAAAATCTTGGTTCTGCTTGGTGGAAGAGCAGCAGAGGAAGTTTTCTTTGGAAAAGACGGAATAACCACAGGTGCGGAAAACGACCTTCAAAGGGCTACTGACCTCGCATACAGGATGGTTTCTATGTGGGGTATGAGTGATAAGGTTGGTCCGATAGCAATTAGAAGGATAGCCAATCCGTTTTTAGGAGGTATGACAACCTCAGTGGATACGAGTCCAGATTTGTTGAGGGAAATAGACGAGGAAGTTAAAAGAATTA
>QNXQ01000168.1 GCA_003978875.1 Aquifex sp.
TCAAGGATTTCTGCGGGAATAGGGTCGTCCAGGTTAAGAATACCTATTGCTATTCCACCTTTTCTCTCCCTACCTAATCTGAAGCCTGCTATGTTTATGTTTGCTCCGCCCAATATTGAGCCTATTTTCCCTATAACTCCGGGCACATCTTTGTTTTCAAATACCAGTAATATTCCTTCGGGTTCTATATCCACTTTGTACCTATCTATTTCTATAATTCTCAACATTTGACCTTCGAGAACTGTGCCGGCTACAGTTTTTTCTTTTCCATCCGCTTTTACAACGACTTTGATGTAATGCTTGAAGTCAGGAGTTTCTTCGGAGGATAACTCCTCGACTTTTATTCCCCTATCCTTTGCTACGTAGAAAGCGTTTATTATGTTTACCGGAAAGTCTACAACTTCTTCAAGGATTCCCTTAAGTACCGCAGAAGATATAGGTTGGAAGTGTTCGGCTATATCACCTCTTACTTCTATATGGACTTCCCTGATACCTTCATCAGTCCACTGAACCAGAAACTTTCCTAACTTTTCCGCTAAATCTAAATAGGGCTTTATCAGAGTTAAGACTGATAAGTCTGGAAAGGGAGCATTTACGGCATACTCTACAGTTTGACCCTTAAGGGCTTTTAAAACCTGTTGTGCAACTATAACCGCAACATTTCTCTGAGATTCATAGGTATTGGCTCCGATATGAGGACTTAAGGAAATGTTTACTTTATCCGCGAGTCTTTTCAGCTCGTCTACAAACTCCGGAGGTGGCGGTTCCTTTGAATAAACATCTAAGGCAACACCTCTTATTTTCCCTTTCTCCATATACTTTATTAGAGCTTTTTCGTTTATTATTCCCCCTCTCGCACAGTTTACTATATAAACTCCTTCTTTCATAATTTCAAACTCTTTTTCATCAATCATATTTTTGGTTTCATGGGTAAGAGGTGCGTGAATGGTAAGCACATCTATTTCTTTCAACATATCGTGTAGGTTATCCACAAGTTTTACTCCCAGCTTATCCGCCTTTTCCTTAGGTATATAAGGGTCATAGGCCATTACTTTCATACCGAAAGCCTTAGCTCTTATCGCCACCTGTGAACCTATATTTCCGAGTCCTATTATTCCGAGAGTTCTTCCGTATAATTCTTCCCCCATAAACTTCTTCCTATCCCATCTGTAGCTCAAAATGTTTTCGTGGGCTTTATGGCCGTTTCTCATTATGGTAAGCATATGCATCATAGTAAGTTCCGTAGCACCTATGGTGTTTGCTCCGGGAGTATTTACGACGAGAATACCCCTCTTCGTTGCTTCTTCGATATCAACGTTATCAACACCTACTCCGGCTCTTCCGATAACTTTTAACTTTTCCGCCCTTTCTATAAGTTCTTTTGTTACCGGAGTTCTGCTTCGCGTAATAATCCCATCAAAATCTTTTACTTTTTCGAGCAGTTCCTCATAAGATATTTCAGGTTCGTTGTAAACTTCAACTTCGGGGTCTCTTTTAAGTAGTTCTATACCTTCAGGTGCTATCGGGTCAGTGATTAAAACCTTGTACAATCCTTTACCTCCGTGAAGGGAGTAAGAAATTAATTATATCTATAAGGGATATACCAATTCAAACAAAATTAATTGAAATGAGGTTTTATCTTGAAGAAAACTTAGAAAAACTGGCACGGTGGCTAAGATTTTTAGGGTATAGTGCTTATACTATAAAGGGTAAGATAGAGCTGAAAAAAATTCCTCCTGATGGTGTTTTCATTACTACATCAAGAAAGTGGTATGAAAAATTAAATAAGCTTGGGCTTCAGGCTTTTATTGTCCCGAGACACGATTTCGAACTTCAACTCTGCGGTGTAATAAAACACTTTGGACTCAGAGCTGAACTAACTCTTAACCTATGTGCTTACTGCTCAAGTCCTCTGCTGGGAGTAGATAAAGAGGAAGTGAAGGAAAGAATACCTCCAAGGGTTTATAAGGAAGCCTCGGATTTTACCCTCTGTCCAAATTGCGGAGCTATTTTTTGGAAAGGTTCCCATTTTAACCGTATGAGAAAAAGATTGAGGGAAATTTTAGAGAAGTGCTAATACCCTATCCATTTCCTCTCGTGTTCTTTTCTCGGTAACAGCTATTAGTGTAGCATTGGAAAGTTCTTTGAAGAATCTCTTAAGAGGAAGTCCTAAAAGGATTTTCTCTTTGATAAGTTTTTCGTAAATAGTCTCTAAGTTTTCATGCATGAGAGGAAATTCCCATAAATGCTTACCGCTAAATACTTCATTAAATCCCTTTTCTAAAAGTTTTTTCTTAAAGTAAATAGCCTTGGATAAGCTCTGAATGGCGACTTCTCTGATTCCCTCCTTTCCGAGGAGAACCATGTATAGCAGGTTTGCAAGAGCTACAAGGTTTTGGTTTGTACATATATTTGAGGTAGCTCTCTCTCTTCTTATATGCTGTTCTCTTGTCTGGAGAACCAAAGTAAAAGCTTTCTTTCCTTCTAAGTCTTCTGCCAGCCCTACAAGCCTTCCAGGCATCTTTCTGACATATTCCTTTTTAGTGGCGAAGAAACCTACATAAGGACCTCCGAAGGATAACGGAACTCCC
The DNA here is from genome assembly GCA_003978875.1 of Aquifex sp. GTDB lineage: Bacteria > Aquificota > Aquificia > Aquificales > Aquificaceae > Aquifex. The sequence goes on from QNXQ01000168.1 coordinate 2,592, forward strand.
ATCTGTTGACCTTCTCCTACAACAATATCTGCACCGAACTCGGAAGGAGGCTTGAGTATGGACAAGGCTATAGGGTCTGCAACGACTATCAAAGGAACATCGTATCTTTTTGCAATTTCACTTATTTCTTTAAGCGGTTCTATAAATCCGAAAAAGTTCGGATATTGAACTGCAAGAGCATGAACTTCATTATTTCTCAGAACTTCTTCTAACCTGTTTAGGTCAATAGTTCCCTCTTCCGAGAAAGGAACTATTTCGATTTTATCTTTATACCCTCTGAGGTAGGTCTTTACAACAGCTCTGTAAAGGGGATTAATAGTTTCGGGAAGAACAACTGTATCTCCTTTACCCTTTATTGCCCGCGCCATTAAGACCGCTTCGGCCAGTGCAGACGCACCATCGTACATTGAGGCGTTAGCTACATCCATCCCTGTGAGCTCACATATCAGGGATTGGTACTCAAATATTGCTTGAAGGGTTCCTTGAGAAGCCTCTGCTTGATAAGGAGTGTAAGGGGTTAAAAACTCACCTCTATTCAGTATTTGCCATATTACCGATGGTATTACTCTGTCATAGGCTCCGGCTCCTATAAAGTAAACGGGTATATCTACCTCTTCAGATACCTTATCGAAGAGTTTCCTCAAATCTTCTTCAGAATGGGGCTCAGGTAGGGAAAATTTCTCGGAGAAAAGTTCGGATGGGATATGGGAGAATAAATCTTTAATTTCTTTGAGGCCGAGCTCCTCAAGAATTTCCTTTGTTTCCTCTTGGGAATGGGGTATGTAGCTCACTTTTCCTCCTCGTATCCTAATTCTCCTTCTACATCTTCTAGTCTTTCCATTACATCGTCTATAATCTCTTCTTCCTCTCTCATTTCGATTTCTTCCTCTTTTTCCTCTTCTACTATTTCTTTCAAGTATTCCGCATAGTCTTCAGCTGTCATAAGGTCTTCAATTTCCGTAGGATCTTTCATTTCAACTATGGCAATCCACCCTGCATCATACGGATCATCGTTTACCAATCCGGGTTCGTCTTTCAAATCTTCATTCACCTTTACTACGGTACCCGTAACAGGTGCATATACGGGAGCCACATTTTTTACCGATTCCAGATTTGCTAAAGTATCTCCTGCATCTACCTCTTTATCTACTTCGGGTAAATCTACATAAACTATATCTCCTAACTGCTTTTGAGCGTAATCGGTGATACCAACCTGAGCAAGACCGTTCTTTACTAAAACCCATTCGTGTTCCTTTGTATAGTAACGATCACCCTTAATTAGATAGTTATCGACATAGAAGTCTTCCATAATACACCTCCGTGAGAAGTTATCCACCGCTTACGGGAGGAATAAGAGCTACTCTATCACCTTCAGATATTTTATAACTATCTTCTACATATTCTTCATTTACAGCAATCCTCACAGAGTTAAGGATTTCTTTAGCTTCTGGATATCGTTCCTTTAATAAATCCCTAAGCTGACCCGCGGTTCCTTCAAAAGGAATTTCTTCTGAATTCTTTCCTAATTTTTCCCTTAAAATCGAAAAGTATCTTATTTCTACCATAGTCTTTATATATAGACTTCAATCGTAGACAATTCCACCGCTAAGGAGATGTCCAAGCAATCCCGTCATATTCAAGTATATTTTGTCAAACTCAAGTCTCCAATAGTCTCCTTCTTTTTCCAATCTCCTTTCTTTTACCTGTATATGTTTGGATGTTTTAGATAACAGTTCCAGAAGAGCAATAGCATTTTCCTTTTTTCTGAACTTACATGAAAATGTTCTGTAGACTTTGTGTTCCTTTTGGAATTGCTCTATCGCTTGGAAAAGTCCATCTATGAAGGCTTTTCCTAATTCTTCGTAAAGGTGCTCCGTTCTTTCCAAGCCTTCTTCCAGCATAAACAAGACTAATCTAAGAGTTCTATTAGTGTAATATTCGGAGGGAAGTTGAAGCATATTCTTTGCATTTACCTTTATATCCATTAGATTGGCATAGCTTGTTATGTATTTAACTCTTTTATTTCTTTCGCTATCCTCTTTGAAGACTACTCCTTCTCTACCTTCCTCGTTATACTTTTTGAGTACTTCCTTTATCTTCTTTATATCTTCATCGCTTGATGTAAATCTTCCTATAACTTCAACGTGGGGCAAATTATATTTTTCTATCAGCTCCATCTTTTCCCTGTGGCTCAGAAACCTCAGTTCATTTTTCTTCATAAAATCGAATACAAAAATACGCACATCCTCCTTTATGTAAGGAGGACTTTCCTCTATATATGGATTTTCTGGACCAGCCACTTCTGCACATATGACCAGGTCAGGATTTTCATCGAGTATTCTAAGGTCAATCAGGTCTTCTAGTCTATCGGTGGTAAAAGGACAGATAAATCCTCCTCTCGAAAGGGCGTAGTAGTTTTCTCCATATTTGAATATTCTCGTGTTGTAGCCATCAACTTTTTCTTCTACCCAAAAGGGTGCTTCGAATTGCTCTTTTAATCCGGTTTCCAACATAAAAATTCTTCCTATATGGGGATATCCCCATATAACGAAATCTTTGAATATAACGGTACCTCTGGGTATATCTTTGTAATCGTCATTGAATCTTAAATACTCAAGACCAAAAGCTTCTTCACTTCTTACTTTTTTCTTTTTTAGGGCATCTCTTACTATGTCAGGACTAATCACTTAATTAAGAATACCATAAATCTTTACTCCCTAAGCAAGGAATACCATAACATCAAACCGTCGTGTGAACCGAGAATATCCTCGGATGCTCTTTCCGGATGGGGCATCATTCCAAAAACATTACCTTCTTTGTTCATAACTCCGGCTATATTGGATACTGAACCGTTTGGGTTGCTCTCATCACCAACTCTTCCCTCTTCGTCACAATATCTGAACAATATCTGTCCTCTGTCTTCCATTTGTTTTAATTCTTCTTCAGTAACGTAATATCTTCCGTCATGATGAGCTATAGGAATTCTCAAAATTTCTCCTTTGTCAAGTTCCCTGGTAAAGGCGGTATTGTCATTTTCTACACGTAGGTTAACCCATTTGCATATGAATTTTCTGTTTATGTTGGGAAGTAAAGCTCCGGGAAGGAGTTTAAGTTCAGTAAGTATTTGGAAACCGTTGCAGATGCCTATAACGTATTTACCCTTTTGGGCAAACTCATAAATAGCTTCAGCAAGAGGTGTTTTAGAGGCAAGAGCTCCCGGTCTTAGATAATCTCCAAATGAGAAACCTCCAGGTAAAATTACACAATCGTATTTGGAAAGTTCTTTTTGATTCCAAAATACAAACTCAACATCTTTCTCAAGAACATCACGTATCACGTAGTAGGTGTCGTAATCACAATTAGACCCAGGGAAAACACAAACGGCGAATTTCATAAGGATTGATTATAAAATGTTAAAATTTGTAAAAGTGAAAATATATTTATCGGAAGAGGGGCTTTAATTATGAAAGTAGGTATAGTTCTCGGAACTAAGCCTTCCAATCCTCTTGAGTTCTGGATTGGTGTTGACAAGGGAAAATTCGTTCAGCTGGATGATGTTATAGTGGTTAATTCAAAAATAGATGGTTCCAATCAAGAAATAAAGTTCTACGGTGTAGTTCAGGAAGTTATAAAGTACCTCGAAGGAGTGGAACTGGTTTACGACGCACAGCTCGTAAACAGCGGGGTAGTTCCTGCAAATTTAGCCTATATGGCAAAGGTTTCTGTCACAAGAATAGAACCTGAAGTTTTTATCCCTCCCACACCTGGAGATTATGCCTACAAAGCTGAAGGTTTGGACTTCGAAAAAGCTCTTTATTACGACAATATGAAGAGGAAAATTCCTGCAGGGCTTACCAGGAACGGAAATGTCGTCTACCTTAACTACGATTTTATAAATGGAAGAGAAGGAGCACATATATCCATATCGGGAATGTCCGGAGTAGCGACTAAGACTTCCTACGCGTTGTTTCTCCTTTACTCTATATTCCAAAAAGCTGATGACAGGAGTAAAATCCACGGAATTATTTTTAACGTTAAAGGCAAAGACCTGTTATGGATAGATAAAAAAAACAAGAGGTTTTCAAAGGAAGATAGAGAAGCCTTTGAAAAGTTAGGGCTTCCTCCTGAGCCGTTTAAGAACGTGGCTTTCTACGCTCCTCCTGAAATGGAAGGTAGCGATATTCCTTCTTCTGGAGAAAGACTGGAAGGTGTATTTCCCTATAAGTGGTCTATGAAGGATTTTGCTCAAGAAGGATTACTTAGATTTCTCTTCGCAGAAGGAGATGAAGGAACTACATCTCTTCATTACGTCATAGATAGAGTTTCCGAAAAACTCCAACAATTAGCTAAAGATAGTCCCGGAAACGTTCTTCTGGATGAAAACGGAAAGGAATTAAACAGTTTACAAGACCTTCTAAATCTTCTTCATGAAGTTATAGAGGATAGAGAATCCAAGAGAGACCCTGACAGGTATAGGGAATGGTTTGGTACTGCAGCAACATCCACTGCCTATGCCTTTTTGAGGAGATTTCACCACGCTGTATCCCATTCAAAACATCTTATTCACGGAGATAAATCCAGAAGTATAGATTGGAAATCTCATCAGCTCACGGTAATAGATATTTCAGACCTCCACAGTATAGCCAAAATGTTTGTTGTAGGTTCTATTCTAAAAAAGATATTTAAGGAGAAAGAAGAAACGGGAAACCCTTATCCTAAGGTTTTCGTAGTTCTGGACGAACTGAATAAATACGCTCCTAAGGATAAGTGGAGTCCTATAAAGGACATACTTTTAGATATAGCTGAAAGGGGAAGGAGTTTGGGGGTAATACTCATCGGAGCTCAACAAACGGCAAGTGAAATCGAAAAAAGGATAGTGGCAAATGCTGCGGTAAAAGTGACGGGAAGACTGGACAGTAGTGAAGTTCTCAGCAAAGAGTATGAATTCCTAACGGGAAATTTCCGCCAGAGGGCTATAATGCTCAAGAAGGGAACGATGATTCTTTACCAACCTGATATCCCTAATCCTATAATGATAAAATTCCCGTTAGCTCCGTGGGCTACCAAAAGAGAGGAGGTGGAGGAGGAAATAAGTGTTCCAGAAGAGTTTAATCACTTTTAGTATCTTTATACTGCTTGTCAGCCTTGCATTCCCGAAAACCATTGTAAAGGTAAGATACGGAATCCATAAAGATAAAATAAGGCTAGTTCTTGACCTCAGTAAGCCCGTAAAGTACAGGGTATTTCCTATAAAAAAACCTTATAGGGTGGTTATTGATATCTTCGGTAAAAGGGTAAAGATAGTTAAAATCAGACTTCCTAAAGGATTCAAATACAAAATAGGTAATCATAAATGGGGTAAGAGAATTGTAATAAAACCTTACGGAAGGTTCAAAGTAAGAAGTTTTACACTGAAGAATCCACCGAGGCTTGTCGTAGACCTGACTAAAGATAAAAAGTTTAGATTTAAACCAAAATTTACTAAAAAGGTTATAGTTATAGATGCCGGACATGGAGGAAAAGACCCTGGAGCTATAGGCTGGAGAGGGATAAAGGAAAAATGGGTTAATCTTCAAATAGCCAGATATCTCGCTTATTACCTGAGGAAAGACGGAAGGTTTAAAGTTATCATGACCCGGTGGGGCGACTATTATGTTCCCCTAAAGAAAAGAGCTCAAATAGCCATTAAGAACAAAGCACATTTGTTTGTGAGTATACATGCGGATGCAGCTCCACGAAAAAACCCTTACGCACGTGGAACACAAATATTTGCTCTCTCATACAGAAGTGCTGTGAAAAAGAAGAGGGAAATTGTAAGAGATAAGTATTATGCACAACTTCTCATAAACGACGGTGGAGCCTATTACAGGAACACCCGTATGATACTTACCGATTTGGCTTTCAGAGTTACATTAGAGGAAAGCGTAGAATTTGCAAAAATTTTAGCGATGGAGCTCAAAAGAAACTTAAGAAGGGAAGTTCACTTTAAAGGTATAAAGAGAGCCGGATTTGCAGTGCTAAAAACACCTGGAACACCTTCAGTTCTTATAGAAGTAGGGTTTATTACAAATCCCAGAGAAGCAAGGAAATTGATGAGTTCAAGATTCCAAAAGAGAGTAGCCTACAGTATATATAGAGCTATTTTGAAGTACTTTAATCTGAAGGAGAAGAAATTTTCCTAGCAAATTCCGGATTTCTGGAAAGTATATACTTCACAACCTCTGAAGCTTTCTGTGGATTCATATTGGCAAGAATTTCTCCTGCTTTTCTTTCCTTTAATCGCAGCAGCACCTCGGCGGCAAGTTTAGGCGGTAAATTTTCAATCATCGGAGCTATCTCATCTCCCGGAGCTTTCCCTATAGCTTTTACTATTTTTTCAACTCTCTTTTTTTCTTCTTCGGATTTTCGTCATTATGATATTATAATGCTGGCTGATTTGTGTTAGCGTTTATTGCTATCGATTCTTCAGCCTTGGCTTCTGCATTTACTCGTGCGCGCAGTTTTGCTTTATATTTCAAGTTTCGTGGTTTGGTTCTTAATCGATATCCACAGCATGGACACCACAAGCCTTCCCATTTAATGAAAATT
>QNXQ01000039.1 GCA_003978875.1 Aquifex sp.
AGTTGAAGGACTGTTTTCAAAAGTAAGATTCTTAGAATTGAGTGGCTGGAGAAATTTTATTTGTTTGCTTGTTTACCTCTCCGCTTTAGGTGTCGCTTCCTTTATTTCCACTTAATTTCTCACCCAGCGTATAAGAAAATATTATATGGGCTATAACTAGGAATAAAATTCTGGAAGGAGTATGAGGTAATATTACATCAAATATTAAATATCATCTATACTTTCCCCTCTCAAAAGTCTTTGTGCGTAATTTACACATGCAAGAACCATGAACCATAATGCGTGATGGTCTGTTTTGTCAAAGTTTTCTTTTACCATTAAAGAACCATCGTCCTTTTCGACGACGGTTATATACTTAAAAGCTTCCTGAGCTAAAGCTTTATTTTGAACTTTCTGAAGTATCCTTTCCTTTACCCAATCGGGAAGAGGCTTTTCTCTCATATTATTTAAGAATAATCTTTAAACATACTTTAGAGTATAACTTTTTCGAGATGAAGGCCCTGAGGAGGAGCGGTATAAGGAGCTTTTCCTTTACCTTCAAGAATTTCATCAATTAACGTTTCATCGTAAATACCTAGAGATATCTTTACCGCTGTCCCTACAATTCTTCTAACCATATACCTCAAAAAGTGTGAGGCTTTTAACCTAATCTCTATAAGAGGCTCATTGAACTCTATACGAATTTCTTGAAGTTCTAAAACGGTATTTTTTTCTTCCTCTAATTTGGCAAAACCTGCGAAGTCATAAGTTCCTAAACACTTTTTAAGGGTTCTATCCAAAACAACAACATCTATTTTCTTTTTTATTTGCCAAGAAAAGGGATAAACGAACGGATTTCGTGTTTCAGAATTCCATATCCTGTATAGGTAAATTTTTCCTTTTACAGAATACCTTGCGTTAAAACTTTCATCTACTCGTTTTACCTCATAAACACCTATATCCTTGGGAAGCATACCGTTTAAGGCTTTGAGTAACTTATCTTCAGGAAATTCTCTTTCAACCTTAAAATTGGCTATATAGTCAAGTGCATGAACCCCTGCATCTGTTCTGCAGCATCCTATAACCTTAATATCACACCCAAAAATTTTAGCCAAAGCTCCCTGAATTTCTCCCTGTACCGTTCTTTCTTTAGGTTGTATCTGCCATCCCGAAAAATTTGTTCCTACAAAAGCCAATCTCAGTAAATAATTAGGCATATTTTTTCAGTTCTTCTTTAATTCTTTCTATAGTGTCTACGGAAATCGGGTCGTATCCGTAAAGCTCAGCTATATATATACTTATCCAATCAACTAGATGTATTAAATATAAACTCCTTGAAAGGTAAGAATTTCCTTCACCTTTGAGCAATATGGGAACTATACCAAAATCCTTTAGAATTTTAACTGTGATTTCAACCCTAAGCTTTACTCGGTGAAAATCCTTTTCATCGTACAAAATCGTGTAAACGAACTTATTTCTAAGAGAAGGATTTGTCCAGCTCATTACCTCGTTATGATGTGCTTCGGGTAAAACTGCAAAATATGCAGGAATTTTTCCGTTTTCGTTTAGTTGCCCTTTCCACCTCTCAGCTATGTGTGCGGTTAAAGGTGTTGAATAGATTACGGGAATGTAGTTGTAAAACCTATCTGCAAGCTTCTTGGCAGTTTCCTTTATATTTTCAAGGTTTTCTTTTAAGTTATCCCTTGCATCTTCAATTTCTTCGGGATAAGCACCCAGAAGCGATAAAGCCTTTGAAAGCATAAACCCGAAAGCGTATCTCGGTTGATAACCTTTAGGAAGTTCGTAAACTTCACACCCTTCTTCTTCGGCTCTTTCTTTTAGTTTTCCATCTGAAGTGATACAGATAGGTTTTATTCCTCTGTTTAGAACCTCTTCAAAATTCGCTAAAGTTTCCTCAGTATTTCCGCTATAGCTTATACATATTACGAGATAATCTTTGTCCACAAATCTGGGCAGACCGTATTCTTTTACTACAAAAGTAGGCTTATCATATCCTCTATGTTCAAGCCATCTACTGCAGAAGGTTCCGATTATTCCGGAACCCCCCATCCCGCAAAACACTATACCCTTATATGAGGAGATATCCTTTCTTATCTCTTCATAATTTAGCTGTTCGGAAAATTCTTGTAAAAGCTCTATCCCTCCCATAAACAGAAATTTTAAAAAATTTTGATTTTTACAGCACGGTTTCATCTTTACACTAGACTTTAACCCTTTTTTGTTTCCTTATAACTTTGTTTTTTTTAACTACATGTATTAAAATACATCTACATCTAATTATGCAAATAAAAATAACCGTTTTGCCGAAACATGATGAAGTTCCAAAGGAATTTATATGTCAATTTCTCGAAACTGCATTAAAAATGGATTTTGAAGAATGTAAAAAATTGCAACTATCCGACGGAAGTGTGAGTGTCTTTGTCTATGACTATAACACGTTTTATAAGTTGAAACGGTTGGGAGAAAGATACAGTGGTTTTTTGGAAATTCGCATAGAAAAAAACTTAACTCCTGAAGAGTTATTTAAACTTTCTTTTAAACTTATAAAAGGAAATATAGAATTTAGCTTTAAATGGAGTTCATTAGTTTTTGTAGCTGCGTTATTTTCCTTCTCTTCTTATCAAATAATTTCCGTAATTTCATCTTTTATCCAAAATTTTATACAGAATGTGTTTTCAATATTTCTTGCAAAATTCTTTAAAAACTCTGAATACCCGGAAGAGGATTTCAAAAAAGTAAAGCTATCTGATGCATTTAGATGTTGCTCCTCAAACGCTTTCGGGCTTATTCTTGGTATGCTAGTTTTCTGGGTGATACTGGGTTTTTCATTCTTCATGGTTATTCTCCTTTTGAAAGAAGTAGGATTGATTCTCTCAGGGTTAGGTATTTTATGGTTTTTGTACGCTTATCCTTTTATAATCGGTTTAGCTTCCAAAGAAAGTGGATTTTCTTACGGATTTTTTGCCCCATTTAAAGCGATTTTTTCTTTTTCGAAAACTTTTTCCGCAAGCTACATAAAAATAGGAACCTATTGGTTATTTGTATCTACCTTTGCCATAGTTGGAGGAATATTGCTCGCCGCTACAATAGTAGGGATTCCTCTTGCTTTAATGGTTTTCCTATGGCCTAACATTTATTCCGGAGGATTGGCTTACCTGAGTTTAAAGGCTTTTGAAAATGAGAGAGATACTTAGAGATACATTAACAGTTCTTTTGAGGAACTGGGAGTTTTTATTAGCGTGTATTTTCTTCTTTACCGTACTCTTTATACTTACACCTCTTCCCTATATAGGTGTAATTGCCTTCTTTTTTATACTTCTTCTTTTTAACTCAGCGGCTATGTACTTTATAAAGGTTCATAAGGAAGGTATAGAAGAACTTAACTTTATCGAGATACTTAAACCCAAAAAAGCTGTGATTAGCTACACTATTGCTGAAAGTACGTATATTTATTTTGTTGCACTACTTTCTTATCTCTTTACAAAGTTTTATATAACCTTAGCTATCTGGTGGCTATTCTACAAACCCTATTTGTCAAAAGAGCTCTACATAGCTCAGAGTTTCAAAGAAGGTTTTCAAGCTATGCTTGTTCTCCTTCTAAAACCCAATTGTAGGTACGCAAAGGTAGGTGTAAAGTGGCTTATAGTTTCATCCATTCTTATAATACTGTCGGTCTTTCTCATCCTCTCTATAGCAGGTGTTCTATTTGCTCCCCTCTTTTTGTTGTGGCTCGATTTTATACTTGGACATTTTTCTTATTACGTTATTAAATATGTAAGGAGTTTGGATTGAAGGTAAAAATGGGAGGTGGACTATGGACAAAGATTACAGAAGATATCACGATGAAGAGCATGAGAAACCACGTGTTGTTGAAGAAGGAATATGGATTGCCGAGGAAGCGATAAAAAAAGCACCCAAACTTGAAGGAGTACCTACAGGAGTAGAAGGGCTTGATGAACTCTTTTTTAGGGCGGAGATAAGAGATGGAAAAGTAGCAAAAGTACCACTGGGAGGTATACCGAGATATGCGGTTATAAATATCACGGGCGTATCCGATACGGGAAAATCTTTAATGGTTGAACAGTACACTGTAAAGCAGGCTCAAAGAGGTGAACCTGTTGCCTTTATAACGGTTGAAAGTCCTGCACCCTTTGTCACTATGGGACTTAGGGAAAGAGCCACAGCAATGGGAGTAGATTTTGACAAGATAAAGGACAAGATAATCCTTATAGATGCTGCATCTCATACAACTTTAAGGGAGAATATCCCGAATCTTCTGGCAACTTTAGCCCACGTTATCAAAACTTACAAAGTAAAGCACACGATAATAGACTCGGTAACAGGACTTTACGAAGCAAGGGAAATGCTTGCAAGAACCGTAGTGAGACAACTTTTCAACTTTATGAAAAAGTGGTATCAAACTGCTCTATTTGTGTCCCAGAAGAGGAGTTCCCATGAGGAACTTTCGGCGGAAGCAGCCGGAGGATTTGCTATAAGCCATATAGTCGACTGTACGATGGTTTTGGCAAAAGAACTTATAATGACTAAATATCAAGCTCAAATTTACAAGAAGGAAATAGGAGACATAATCAGACTTTTCAGGATAGACGGGTGTAGGTTATGTGGTCATGATACAAAAACTCACTTTATGGAGATAATGGAAACCGGATTAGTAAAAATAGGTCCACCTCTTCGCTAATTTCCTTTCCATCTCTTCTAAGTAGTGTTCCAAACTGAAATCGTAGATTTCATTACTTCCTATAACTCTGAAACCCGTTAAACCTTTAACGATTCTCACTTCGTAAATGTTAAATTTATCCTGAACCCGTTGGATTATTAAATCTCGCAAATTATCTTTGATACCTTCACCTATTTCCAGAATAATATCTTGAGCTTTTATATCTCTGAAAGTTTTTTCTTCAAATGCAAGAAGGGCAAATACTATATCTTGAAGCTCCCTATTTATCTTATCCTGTCTAGCTTTGTTTATTAACTTTTTAACTTCCTGAATTTTCTTCGAAAGATTATCCTCAATCCTTTTAGCCGTTCTGAATCTAATCATATTCAGAGAGGTATAGTGTTCGAAGGCTATAAACTCAACGTAAAGTTGTATGTACAGTTTCAAAACAACCGCTATGATTTCATCCTCATCAGTTTCGAAGTTCAATATAAGTCCCTTTCTGTATCTTCTTTTTATCCTCGGTGGGAGAAATTTTAACACTTCCACAGAGTAATCTCCCGATTCGCCAAGTTCTACTATACGAACATTTGCGGGAGTTTTATATCCATAGAACTTTTCAATTTTTTTAGGTTTTTCCTTAGTTTTACTTTCCACCTTGAGGTAAGGCGTTACTTGGAAACTTTTTCCCAAAATTGGTTTTATATATAGAATATAAACAGCGTCTAATTCCTTATTTTTAAAATCTTCAAAGAGTTTTTCTACAAGATTTATTAAACTTTTAACGTTGAGTTCTTTTCCGAAAACACCGCTTACGTTTTCACGACTGTAAATTTGCTCCAACTTTTTGCTTTTACACTTTTCTCCAACAGTGTAGAGTTTAACTTTTTTACCTTGGAAAACTTTAAAAAACTTTTCCAGTACCCTTGAGCATGAACTCCTGGTAAGGGATAAATCGGATAGAAACAGGATTACTGCAATTCTTTTTTCTTCACGCGGATTAAAAAGAGGATGGTCAGGGTAAAGGGCGAAAAGATGCTCTAAAACTTCCTCAAGTCTCGTAAAGTAAGGAACTTTGGCTATTACCGAAGGTTTTAATCTTCTAAACCTGTTTAAGGAAATTACGGCTACTACATTAAAAACTTCCCTTAAAAGATTGAGAACTTTTAATTTATCCGAAAATCTTTTCACATTCTTTTAATATTCCGTATAACTTTCTCAGAGCTTTTCCCCTGTGGGATATTAAATCTTTATCCTCGGGACTCAGCTCAGCCATAGTTTTATCGTATCCCTCAGGAATAAATATAGGGTCATAACCGAAACCTTTATCTCCTCTTGGGCTTTCCGTTATTACGCCTTTTACTTCTCCCTCTACAAAGAAACCTTTATCTTTATCGTAAAAAACTATTACCGCAACAAACTTCGCTCTTCTGTTCTTTTCGTCTTTAAGAATTCTCAAAAGCTTTTTTATATTAGCCTCATCTTTTGATTCTTTTATCTCTTCCTTTCCCCATAAATCAATTTCGTAAAATCTACTGGAGTATATGCCCGGGTAAGGAGCTATAGCTTCTACAATAAGCCCGGAGTCATCGGCAACGGTAGGCATTTTAAATTTTTCATAGTAGGCTTTAGCTTTTAAATAGGCGTTCTCAAGAAAAGACGTTCCTGACTCTTGAACCTCTATTTTTTCGGGTGGATTAATTACCTCAATACCCAAAGGTTCAAGAATCCTTTTGAATTCTTTAAGCTTCCCTTTATTCGTTGTAGCTACTAAAAGTCTCATGATGTAAAGAACTTTTTGAGTTTATTCCAAAAACCTTCTTTTCCCTTTTCTTCCTCTTTCACAGGAACTATTTCAGGTTGTTTTTCTTCCATTATGAACACATCTATATAATCATCGAGCAGTATAAATCTATCACAAACCTTTCTCAAGCTGTATGAACTTGTTTTTTTAAACGTAGCATTTTCCACTCTTTTTCCTAAACTTTGTACTGCTTCAACCGTATGTATAAAATCACTATCACCACTTACCAGTATGGCGGTATCGTAAGCGTTTCTGTAAGCCAAGGAGAGCATATCTGTTGCAAGCATTATATCTACTTCCTTCTCCAAGTATTCTCCACTGGGAAGTTTCCTCAAGTTTGCTGTTTTTACCTTTATTCCCATAAGAGAAAGTTCATCAAGGAAACGTCTTTGTCTCATTAAGCTGTCCCACTCGGGAGTACCTTTCTTTACATCCTTTTCTTGTGGAACAGCGGTATAAAAGTAAGCACGCACAAGGTAACGCCCCTCCCTGAGAAACTCTACCAGCTTTGAATAATCTACCTTTATATTTAGATACCTTATTCCATGAAACAGATTTGAGCCGTCTATAAATATCATTAATCTCTCATTCATAGCTTAAATCTCAAGAACGCAGCAAGACCATCAACTTTTTTCTGAAGCTCTTTATCTATAATTACTTCCACGGTAGCCTTCTGGTCAAGAGCTTCCTCCAAAGCTTCATCAACGATATCACTGAGCGGAATAGCTTTCTCGTCGGGAAGAGGACATTCAGGTTTTAGGAAAGCTAAATGGCTTTTGGGACAAAGATATCCGGGTTTTTCGAAATCCTCGGGCAAAATAAGAGTCCTTACATTTCCTATCGCGAGCATTTCTAAAACTCTGGATGTTCCGTTTACAGCAAGTCCTTTCCCTTTAAGCTCCTCAAGCTCGTTAATAATTTCCTTTTCCTGTTCCCTATCCTTTTGCCAAAGTAGATTTAGAGTCTTTTCCCAGACCTGGTGAGGTTTTGCTTCTTCAGGTGTAATTTCTATATAGCCCACAAGTCTTTCTCTTACATAGGGATGAAGGAAATTTTCTATTTGCTTTAGACCTTCTTCTAAAAATCCTCCTATTATCAACTTATCAAAATAAACCCTTTTCCATTCTTCGAATAGTGCATCGGAAGCGAGTTTTAAGATTTTATGCCATTCTTCTTTGAGTCTTGTGTGGAAACGCCATTCTCCCATTCCATGTTGAATTACATTAGGAGATGCAACTCTGGAAGGCATTCTGTATTGAAATGTTCCCTCGGCTCCTTTAAGAAGTGCTCCTCCGCTGTGGAATCTGTGAGCCCTGGTGGTTAGTGGTTCTAAGAAATCAAGCTTTTCTTCTATACCTGTAATATCCATAAGGAAATACCTTATATGCTTTCTATCCAGTAAAAGGATGGCAATTCTACCGAGTTCTTCATCAATTGCTGCGATTTCTCTAACGAGCGGGTCGGGAGAAAACATAAGTCTGTTTCTGTAAACGTAAGGAAGCTTGATATATTCAAAAAGACCTAATTTTGAACAGGAAAATATGGCAATCCCTCTACAACCTTCGAGGTTCTTCGGGTCGGATAAAAATTCTTGAATATTTTTAATGTCATCCTTTATTGATTCAAGAGTTTCTTTGTCAAGGTTAAAAGCTTCCAGATCTTTTTCCTTTTTCTTAACCAAATCTTTATAAATTATCAGATATTTATTGTTTTGCCTATCTTCGGGAGTAAGTTTTAGGTAAAGGGTTGTTATAAAGTATTTTTCTGGTCTAAAAGAAGCCAATCTTTCAAGACTTTGTCTCAAATCAACCATCCGTTCCCTCCTAAATTTACAAATGTTATTATAACTTATCTTTTAAAGCTTCTATAAACCTTGCCTTATCCTTATCCTCTTCCGAATCAAGAATTCCTAAAACTACCCATTTTCCTTTTTCTTTCTTAAGGTAAACCCTTCCACCTGAAAACTTCAATTTGTAAATATTTTTATCCGTAGCAAGCGTTTCGAGTTTTATATTACCCTTTAACTTTTCAATTTCCTTAAGAATATTCCTTTTTCTGTTAGCATCCAGTTTTATAAAATCCCTTATTGAATCTTCAGTAAATTGAATATAAGGAAATAAAAGTTTTAAAAATTCTCCGTAGACTTCTCTCTTTTTATAACTTTCCCTTTGAAGATTTTCCTTTTCAAGTTCTAATTTTTCAACTTTTCGCTGTAGTTCGTCTATTTTTTCTTGCATTTCCCTTACTTTTTCTCTGAGGTTTCTGTTTTCCTTATCGTATATATCTATCAAATCTTGAAGCTCTAAAACTTCCTTTATAAGCTTTTTTCTTTCCTTCCTTAATTCTTTTACCTCTTTACTTCCTTTCTTTTTTTCCTCTTCTTTACCCAAAAGCTCTAAAAGTTGAAAGAGCTTTCTATTGGCTTCTAACAACTTTGTTTCTTTCTCTCTTTGTTTTTCAAGCTCTTTTTCCAGCTTGGAAATTTTTTCCTTAAAGATAGCTATTTCCTTCTCCTTCTCCTTTATCTTTTTTACATCCTCCTTTAACCTTTTAGCCTCTTCTAAACTTTTCTCTTTCTGCTCTAACTGGATTTTCAAGAGGGAAATGTTCTTCTTAAACTCGTTAATTTTCTCTTCTATTTCTATCCTTTTCCTTTTATTTTCCTCGAGTTCATCTAAAAGTTTTCTCC
>QNXQ01000154.1 GCA_003978875.1 Aquifex sp.
TACTTAATCTCAAGGTATCCCCCGAGTCCCTTTACGGGATAGGGGGTAGTAAGCGGAGGATTAGTTCTCCCGCAGGGGTGGGCGGAGAAACGGGTTTTACTATCTTCTGAAACTTTTCTTCAATTCTTTACCGTTTCTCCGCTCCTTCCAGCTTGCATGGAATACTAACATTATCTTTTAAGACCTCTATACGTTTTGCATTCCTTACGTATTCTAAATCTTCTTCAGAAGCCCATCCGTAAACCCAGAGAATTCTATGAAGGTGTATCTCGTACAGAGGTTTTCCTAGCTCTACACTTTCACCTACTACTACCCTTTGAAGGGTAATGTAACCCTCGCCGGGAGATTTTATGAGAAGGTTTTTCCCTTTTATTTCTCCATAACTCCTTAGCTTTTTCACAAGGGCTTCATAGATACCTTTTAGTCTTTCGTATTCCACCTGAGACTCGTAGAATTTTGTATATCTTATTATTCTCTGCTTGTAAAGTTCTTTATACTTTTCGTATACTTTCTTTGCCGCATCCAGGTTTGTTTTTGTCTGTTCTATCTCTCCAAGTAGATTTACAATTTCCGGAGAGAATATCTCGAGGAGAACTTCTCCCTTTTTAACGTAATCTCCTTCGAATTTATAAACCTTTTCCACTATACCATTTACAGGGCTGTGTACCTTATATACTGTTTTTGGATTTTCCGAAACCTGAGCCGGCAATCTGAGAACTTTCTCCGCAGGTTTTTTGCGAACGGTTTGAATTTTTATTCCGAGGAGTTTCATTTGTTCTTCAGAAAGCTTAATTTCCTTCGAGTATAAGAATAGAAAACTCAAGAGGAATAGAAGAATGTACCTTCTCATCTTAAACCTCCGATTTTTATTAGCTGAGCGTAAGCTTTGTGAAGCTCAAAGTAAAGCTTTGCTCTTTCCTTTAAAAGGTCAAAATACCGCCTCTTTATATCTGAAAGTTCAAGAAGACTGATTACATTTAACCTATAACTTTTTATACCCAGCTGGAGCTCCTTTTGGGCACTGGGAATTAAGTTTTTCTCCAAGTCCTCTATATTTTTCCTCAGAACGTTTATTCTGGAAAGAGTAGATTCAAGAATTGCTTTTAGTTTTAATTTTTCCGCCTCGAGGGAATACTCTGTTGCCTTTTTCAACTCAAGGTTTTGGAGTATCTCTCCTTGTCTTCTATACATTAAGGGAATTTCAAAAGATACGCTTACCCTAAAGCCGTAATAACCTTTATCACTATCCTCCATAAGTATTCCCACCGAGGGTTGAGGTTTAGATAGGGCTTTTTCCAGCTCTATTTTCTTTTCAAACACTCTGACCTTTGAAAGAAGAGCCTTTATCTTGGGACTGTCTTCTGGATTGAGAGAAGTTATCTTAGGTATCTTGAAAAGATTTCCTTCAACATCTTCCACTTCTTCCTTTATAAAGGAGGAAAGTTTTTTTAGGGATATTTCATACTCGTTTTTGAGGAGGTTCAGTTTTATCTTTGCTTGAGATAAAGCCCTTCTAGCCCTCAGGAGTTCCAACTGAGTTCTTTCACCCATTATGTAAGCCTTTTCAACGAAATCCTTTATCTCTTTGGAAATCTTTAAATTTTCTTCTTCTATCTTCAGGAGTTCCTTTTTAAATAGGGCTTCGTAGAAACTTGTATAGAGTTCCGAGATTATAAAGTTTTTCCTCAGTTGTATTTCGTGAGAGAAAGTTTCTTTTTCCAAGACACTGAGTTTTATCCTCTTACTTCTTACATCCCAAAGAGGTAACTTCTGGGAAATCTCCAAAGTATATATAAATCTTCCGATGGGTTTGAAGTCCTCGGTTGAAGAAAAAAATCCGCTTTCAAACCTAAGTTCAGGATTGGGATAAGCTCTTGCGGAAATTTCCCTTCCTTTGTAAGATTCCAACATTCTATTCAAAGCCTTTATTTCGGGATTTAGTTCCTCCAGTTTTTCAAGAGCCTCTTTAAAACCGAGACCGTAAACCAAACCTGTAAGTATAAGGAGAAGTATCAACATATTATCACCTCCCTTTTGAAAAAGGTTTAAGGGATTCTCTTTAGAGGGTAGGAAAAATCAGATGGGGAGTCTCACCGTGCCGGTCAGAGGTGGTTCTGAATGGAGAAGGTAAAAGGAAGGTATTTTCTCAAAAGAGGAAATCTTTTTATAATCCGCCTTTATCGGGAAAATGCTTAGCAAAATTACAAGGCTAAGTACTTTACCTTCTTCAAGACAAGGGTAGGGAAAATCAAGGTGGAACTCCTGCTCCTTAATACTTACCTTATCCGCCATGAAGTGAACTTTCTCTACATGAATTTCTTTTTCTTCGGGATGTACACATAAAGTCAGAATGGGTGAGGTTTTTGTAAATATCAGAAACAGACCAACTAATAGAAGAATGTAAATCTTAGGCTTCATTTCTTAGGAAAGTTATTATACAATAATGAAACTACAAGTAAACGGAGGTTAAAGGATGTATCCTATGGAAGATAGACAGGCAAACATTCAGGATGAGCTTCTCGATAGATTTAAAGAAAAGGGAATCACTATAACCATTTTCCTTACCAGAGGAAATAGGATAGTTGGAAAAATACTTAATCATGATAGATATACCATCCTTCTAGAAGTTGAAGGACATCCTTACCTTATCTATAAGCACGCTATAAGCACAATTGTAGAGGGTTCTTAAATCCTTGATAAATTCCCGCCTGCCCTTAAATTTATTCTTTGAATGAGGGCGGTTCTAGTAGGTGTTTGGGGAAGAGATTTATCCAAGGAATTTTCGAAGGAATCTATAAAGGAACTTAAAGGACTTGTTCAAGCTGTAGGTGGAAAAACTCTCGGTTATATTCTTCAAAAAAGAGATTATCCAGACCAAAAGTATTATATAGGTGCGGGAAAAGCAAAGGAATTAAAGGAAATAGTTAAAGGTACAAAGGCGGATACTGTCGTATTTGACGATTTCCTTTCGCCGGCACAGGTATCAAATCTTGAAAAATTAATAGGAGTAAAAGTTCTGGACAGAACGGATTTAGTCCTTGAAATATTTTCAAGGAGAGCTAAAACGAGAGAGGCTAAATTACAAGTAGAATTAGCACGTTTGATGCACGAACTTCCCAGACTTCACGGTAAAGGAAAAGCTTTATCAAAATTGGGAGGAGGATTGGGTACAAGAGGTCCCGGAGAACAAGAATCGGAAATAAGAAAAAGACTTATAAAGAAACGTATTCATAAGATTAAGAAAGAACTTGAAGAAATTAAAAAGAGGAGAAGAGAACAAAGAAAAAGAAGGGAAAGAAGTGAAAACGGAGAGAGAATTTTGAGAGTTGCTATAGTTGGATATACCAACGCGGGGAAATCCACATTAATGAACGCGTTAACTAAGAAGGGAACCCTTGTAGCGGATATTCTTTTTGCTACTCTTGATACGAAAACCTCCTCGAGAGTTATTTATCCAGATTTTAAGATACTATTTACCGATACAGTAGGTTTCATAAGGAAACTTCCTCCTGAGCTTATAGAAAGTTTTAAAGCTACACTCGAAGAAGTTCAGGAAGCGGATATTATCCTCCATGTCGTAGATGTATCTGACGAGGGGTGGCTTGATTATATAAATACTGTTAATGGTATATTGAGAGAACTCAACGCCCACGAAAAACCAATAATTTACGCACTAAATAAAGCGGATAAAATTGTGGAAAGAGAGGAGGAAATGTACCATTTACCACACCCGGCTTTCGTAGAGGGTAATGCTGTAATGATTTCGGCGGAAAAAAAATGGGGAATTGATAGGCTTTTAGAAAAAATAATCGAAGTGGGAAAAGAAGCAGAAGTTTATATTTAGAGGATTTCCGATATCTTAAACACGGAATAGAAAGGTATTCCTTCTTTTTCTATATTTTCCTTTCCTCCCTCTTCCCTATCCACAACCGCAAACACACCTAAAATCTCAAGACCAAATTCTTTACAAGCTTTTACAGCCTTTAAAGCCGAGCTTCCTGTGGTGATTACATCATCGAGTACGGCTACTTTTTCTCCTGGATTTATAAGTCCTTCTATCTGTCTTTTCATTCCGTGTCCCTTTGGTTCTTTTCTTACAACAAAAGGCTTTATCGGATTTCCATCCATAAGAGATACGAAGGCAATTCCATAGGCTATCGGGTCTGCTCCGAGTGTAAGTCCTCCGCAAGCGTCGGGATTAAACTCTTTCACCAGTTCGTACATTACCTTACCTATTAGGTAATTTCCTTCCGGATCAAATGTTATTTGTTTTAAATCAATATAGTACCTGCTCAATTTTCCGGAGGATAGCTTAAATATGGGTTCGTCTGCAACCTTCAGAGACCTTTCCTTTATCAGTTCCTTAAGCTTATCCTTCTCAAGCATGAAGATAGATTATAAAAGATAGTCTCATTCTATAATAAATCCCTGATGTTTATGGATTTACTTCTTCTTATAATCGGTCTTGCCTTTTTGGTAAAGGGAGCTGATTTCCTAATAGATGGGGCTAGCAGTTTAGCCAAGAGATTCGGAGTTCCTCAGTTCGTCATAGGTCTCACTATAGTGGCTTTTGGAACTTCGCTACCCGAACTCACCGTTAATATAACGGCTTCCCTAAAAGATGCTTCCGAAATATCTTTAGGAAATGTAATAGGTTCTAATATAGCGAATATTCTGCTTATTCTTGGAGTTGCTTCACTCATAAAACCTTTAACCGTTCATACAACTTTTGTAAAGAAGGAAATTCCTGTTAACTTTTTTCTAACGCTCACACTTATAGCTATGGCAAACGATAAATTTTTGAACAATTCTACTGACTCCGCTATATCAAGGGGTGATGGTCTTGTTTTAATGATTACCTTTATAGGTTATATGTACTTTCTCATAGCCTATCTTGAAAGAAATCACTTTTCTCCGGACGAAGTTGAGGGGTTCATGCATCCTTTAAAAGCTATCTTCTTATCCGTTTTAGGTCTTATAGGTCTAACTCTGGGAGCCGATTGGACTGTTGATGGAGCTGTGGGAGTAGCAAGGGCTTTGGGAGTTAGCGAAGCGATAATTGGTTTATTCATGGTAGCTATAGGAACATCATTACCTGAACTTTTTGCTTCGGCGGTTTCCGCTTACAAGGGGAATTCCGATATAGCACTCGGAAATGTAGCGGGATCTAACATATTTAACTTAACTCTTGTATTAGGTTCAAGCTCAATAATAAATGAAGTGCCTGTACCGGACAGAGCTAATATAGATTTCGGAGTTCTATTTATAGCTACACTCATGCTTTTGCTTTCAGCAGTAGTTGGTAATAGAAGGTACGTTATAGATAGATGGGAAGGAATTATATTCCTTTTCTCTTACTTTGTATACGCAATAGTTTCTTGGTATTTCGAACTTATTTAAATACTTCTTCGTAAAGCTTTTCGTCTATCCTTTTAATTCTATGTCTTTCTTTAGGTGGTTCTTCTACTTCTACAAAGTAAAGGCAGTTGGTTACACATTTTTCAACACAGGATGGTAAAAGTCCTGCTTCAACTCTCTTGTAACAATAATCACACTTTTCAACCTTTTGAGTAGCAGGATTAAAGGTAATTGCACCGTAGGGACATGCAATTATACAGGCTTTACAACCTATACATAGAGTTTGTTCTACGTAAACTATGCCATTCTTTTCCCTTTTCCGCATTGCAGAAGTGGGACAAGCTACCACACAGGGGGCAGGTTCACAATGAAAACAATTCATCGGATAATAAAAAGCTCCCGGAGTATCAGAAAAACCTTCAACTCTGAAAACCTTCATAGGTCTTATGTATAACTGCTCTAATCCCTTTTCTTGAACACATGCAACTTCACATGAGAGACAACCTATGCACCTATCAAGATCGATTAACATTACAGGTCTCTTCATCTTGCCAGAACTCTCTGTAGGATTGACAAAATAATAATAAGGATAAAGGGAGAGAAATCAATACCGTTGATAGGTTTTACAACACTCCTTATAGGCCTCAGCAGTGGTTCAACAATCCAATCTATATACCAGTAAAACCTACTATTCCGTATTTGAGGAAACCAGGAACCGAGAGCGTGGATAAAAACAAGGATAATAAGAAGCTGAAGAAGAACTTTAATGAGCTTTATTATCACTATTCAACCCATTCGATTATAGCCATTTCCGCTCCATCACCCTTTCTTCTGAATGGAAGTCTAATAATTCTCACGTATCCACCGTTTCTTCCTTCGAATCTTGGGGCTATTTCTTCAAATAGTTTTTTGATAGCGGGTTTATCGGGAAGTCTGCTCAAAGCCTGTCTTCTCGCGTGAAGTGTTCCTTCTTTTGCAAGTTCTACTAAGGGCTCAATAAAACTTCTAAGGGCTTTAGCCCTTTCCACAGTTGTTTCTATTCTTTCATCAAAGATTAGTGCCCTTGCAAGGGATCTGTAAAGGGCAAGCCTTTGCTCTTTAGTTCTATCAAAGTGCTTTTTCTTAACCCTATGTCTCATTTCACTTACCTCTGCATTTCAATATTCATACCAAGATGTAAACCCAGTTTTTCAAGAGCTTCTTTAATTTCGGCAAGAGCCTTTCTACCTATATTTTTGGTATTCTTAAGCTCTTCTTCTGTCATTTTTACGAGATCTCCTATAGTCGTAATACCTATTCTCTTAAGGGAGTTAAGAGCTCTTTGGGAAATGTCGAGTTCTTCTATTGAAAGTGAAAGCTTTTCCGTCAATTCATCCGTCGCAACTTTTTGTTCAACTACCGGTTTTTCTACGGATACATTTTCGAGTAATTCATAGTGTTTCTTAAGTATCTGGAGAGCTTCTTTTAAAGATTCTTCGGGAGTTTTAACTCCGTTGGTAAATATTTCCATTATAAGCTTTTCGTACGTGGACTTTTTCCCTACCCTTACATTTTCTATTCTGAAACCTACTTTTTTCACAGGTGAAAAATCCGCATCTACTAATATCCAGCCCACCTCTCCTATGGTTTCCATTTCTTCCGTAGGAACGTATCCTCTACCTCTTTCTACTCTTATTTCTATATTTAGCTCTTTATCCGGTGCAGTTATTGTAGCTATATATTGTTCGGGATTTAATATCTCAACGTTAGGAGGAGTTTTTATATCCGCAGCTTTTACCTCTCCTTCACCCTTTTTTTGAAGGTATAGGATTTCTACGTCTCCCTCTCCTTTCATAACGAATTTTATCTTTTTTAGATTAGCTATAAGCTCGAGGGCGTCTTCCTGAACACCCTCGATAGCGGAAAATTCATGGTATATACCGTAAATTTTCACCGCGGTTATTGCTGTTCCGGAAATAGAGGAAAGCAAAACCCTTCTTAGTGAGTTTCCGACTGTAGTTCCAAAGCCTCTTTCTAAAGGTTCTACTATCAGTCTTCCATAGGTATCCGTTTTCTCCTCCCAGAATATCTTATCGGGGTACACGAAATCGTTTAGCATTCAAAACCTCCATTAAACTTTTGAATAGAACTCAATGATGTACTGTAGGTTTATCGGGATTTCCAGATATTCCTGAACGTTTTCGGGAAGTCTTATTACCCTACCTCTAAAGTTGTCTTTATCAAGCTCCAGCCAGCTGGGTATTGACCTGGGGTCTATGTTATCCAGATTTTCCTTGATAAAGGGAATATCCCTTGAGCTTTCCTTAATCTCTATTACATCTCCGGGTTCTACCAGATAAGAAGGTATATTAACTTTCTTGCCGTTTACGAGAACGTGTCCGTGAGCTACCAGTTGTCTTGCTTGTCTTCTTGTTGAGGCAAATCCGAGTCTGTAGACTACGTTATCCAATCTCCTTTCGAGATATTGAAGGAGCATCTCACCGGTATTTTCCTTAGATTTGGAAGCCATTTCAAAGTACCTTTTGAATTGCTTTTCTCTAAGGCCTCCGTATAGAAATTTAAGCTTTTGCTTTTCCATAAGACGGAGGCCGTATTCAGTTAATTTCTTTCTTCTCCCGTACTTTCTACCGTGTTGTCCGGGTGGATAATTTCTCCTTGCAAGTATTTTAGGAGCGGACTTTTTACCAGAAACTACTACACCAAACCTTCTATCAAGTTTTACCCAAGGACCAATGTATCTACCCATTTATACTCTCCTCCTAGCAGGTGGTCTACAACCATTATGGGGAATGGGAGTAACGTCTCTTATAGCTGTAACCTTTACACCTGAAGCGAAAACTGCTCTTACAGCTGATTCCCTTCCGGCACCGGGGCCTTTTACCCAAATCTCAACTTCCTGAAGCCCATACTCTTTTGCCATTTTCATAGCTTTTTGAGCTGCAAGCTGAGCCGCATAAGGGGTAGATTTTCTGGTTCCTTTAAATCCAACAGTTCCACCGCTGGCCCAAGCTATGGTATTTCCTTGCATATCGGTAACGTTTACTATCGTGTTGTTAAATGTGGTGTATATGTGAACTATTCCTTTTGTAACTTGTCTTTTTTGTTTCTTTTTCTTTTTAGCCATTGCTATCTAACCTCCCTTATTTAGCTTTACCCTTTCTTGTTGTTCCACCTACAGTTCTTCTCTTTCCTTTTCTGGTTCTGGCATTCGTTCTCGTTTGCTGTCCTCTCACAGGGAGCCCTCTAGCGTGTCTTATTCCTCTGTAGCATCCCATATCTCTGAGCTTCTTAATATTTAATTGAACTTCCCTTCTTAAGTCTCCTTCCACTTTGTAGTTTTCGTCTATGAACTTTCTGAGAAGATTTAGTTCGTCCGGGGTAAGTTCTCCCACCCTCTTGGTGCAAGGTATTCCGGTTTTTTCACATATTTCCCTTGCACGAGACCAACCTATACCATAGATATAAGTAAGTGCTACTTCCAATTTTTTATGGTTGGGTAAGTCTACTCCAGCTATTCTGGCCATGCTTTACCTCCGCCTTAGCCCTGTTTCTGCTTGTGGCTGGGAATTTCACAAATTACCATAACTCTTCCTTTTCTCCTAATAATTTTGCACTTAGCACATCTCTTCTTAACAGAAGACCTTACCTTCATCCGTCATAAACCTCCAGCAAACGGAATATCTTAGTATAATTCAAGCTTTTGGAAAATTCAAGTTTACAGCCTGTATACGATTCTTCCACGGGTAAGGTCGTAGGGAGAAAGTTCCACTTTAACTCTATCACCGGGTAAAATCCTTATAA
>QNXQ01000150.1 GCA_003978875.1 Aquifex sp.
ATAGAAGTTCAAGTTTTAGGTGATAAATACGGAAATATTATCCATTTAGGTGAAAGGGATTGTTCAATACAACGTAGACACCAGAAATTAATCGAGATAGCTCCGTCTCCTGCACTTCCCAGAGAGCTCAGAATGAAAATCCTCGGAAATGCCGTAAGAGCACTTACCAAAGTTGGGTATGAAAATGCGGGAACTTTAGAGTTCTTAGTAGACCTAAAAACAGGTGAATACTACTTCATTGAAATGAATACAAGACTTCAGGTTGAACACACGATTACCGAAACCATTACCGGTATAGATATAGTTGAAATGATGATAAGAATAGCGTCGGGAGAACCGCTGCCGTTTCTCCAGAGTGATATAACTTTCAGAGGTTATGCCATAGAGTTTCGTATAAACGCAGAAGACCCCAAAAAGAACTTTGCCCCCGCTCCCGGAAAGATAACATCCTATTATTCTCCCGGAGGACCTGGTGTTAGAATAGATGCCTCCGTATACAAGGACTACATAATACCTCCGTACTACGATTCAATGATTGCTAAAATGACCGTTTGGGCTCTTACATGGGAAAAAGCAGTAGCAAGGTCGAGAAGAGCCCTTGACGAGTTCGTGGTAAGAGGTGTTCCCACAAATATACCTCTTTACAGAGAAATCGTAAGAGACCCGGATTTCCTAAAGGGAGATTTTGGTGTTAAGTTCCTTGAAGAAAAACTCGCGAGAGGTGAATACGATTTTGAAATAGAAGGAGAAAAACCTATGGAAGATATAGTTTTAGCACTCTCTGCAGCAATCGCCGCCCACTATGGTTTATAAGTTTTTATTGTTTATTCAGCTTTTTTAGCCCTATCCCTTCTCGGTTTCTTTTCCTTATATTTTTCCGAAAGTTCTTCTACAGTCGGGTAATAAACCCTTATTTCTCCGTTTTTCAAAAGAACGTAGGCATGGTTCAGGATATCCTGTAGGTTTTTCTTGTTATTTAGAAAGTTTTCCAACTCTTTTATTTCACTGTAGCCGCGCATTACGTACTCTCTTTCTTCTCCATTATCGAAAATTATCTTTACCTTTAAGCACCAAAATTTTGAATTTTCAGCGTCGTGACATCTTTCCGGTTGACCGATGGGTTCTATCTTAACGCTTCTTGCAACTATATCTTCCTGCTTCACATCGAACATAATCTCTCCTCCCTTTGACCTGCTATTCAATTATAAATAGTAAAAAAAGTGTAGGAGTCTAAAATTAAGGAAAAGAGATGGTAATAAGAAAGCCGGCAGTTGCAGGTACTTTTTATCCAAGGGAGAAAGAGGAGTTAGAACACTTAATGGATTTACTCTGCGGTTCAGAATCACAGGAAAAGATAAAGGCTAAATCCATACTCGTTCCCCATGCAGGATATATATACAGCGGAAAAACAGCTTGTCAGGTTTACAAAAAAGTCGAACTTCCTTCGAGGGTAATTCTATTGGGTCCTAATCATACAGGCTACGGAGAACCTATTTCTGTTTACGGCGGAGATGCGTGGGAAACTCCATACGGAATAGTTGAAATAGATAAAGAGTTGAGGGAAAAAATTCTGGAGTTTCCTTACGCAAAAGTGGATGAATTAGCACATATTTATGAACACTCATTGGAAGTTCAAATTCCCTTTATTCAAAGGTATTCTAAAACCGATTTCAAAATTTTGCCGATAGTTGTAGCTTTCATAGAATACGAAATCGCGAGGGAATTCGGAAGGTTTCTCGGAGAAACTCTAAAAGGCAAAGATGCATTGATAGTAATCAGCTCGGATATGAGTCATTACATTTCTGCCGATGAGGCAAGGAAGAAAGATGAAATACTTATATCCGCCATGGAAAGACTGAATACGGAGGAATTATACTTTAAGGCTCTTCAATACAACATAACCATGTGCGGAGTTGTCCCTACGGTAATAGGAATTGAGGCTGCAAAGGTTTTAGGAGCGACAAAGGGAATAGTGGTAGATTACAGCAACTCGGGAGAGGTAAACGGAGACTTTTCAAAAGTTGTAGCGTACCTAGGAATGATTTTTGTTTAGGATTTTAGACACTATAACACCTTCCCTTAATCCCCAATCGCTTACGATTATCTCTTCCTTTTCAAAAATTTCCAAGGTTTTTAAGAATATACCTATTCCGGCTAATATAACTTCCGCCCTTTTGTCTTCGATTTGCTTGTAAAGCCCGCTTCTCTCTTTAGAAGGAATTTTTTTAAGATTTTCAAACCATTTCTTTATTTGTTCCAACGTAAGCTTTTTCCCGTGAACCTCTTTAGGATTATAAGGATAAATATCGTATTCAAGGGCAACCAGTGTTGTAATAGTTCCTCCAAGTCCTACTAGGTTATCAACATTAGTCTTTATTTTCGTAATTTGTTTCTCCAAGAAGCTTAAAAAATTTTCTATCTCTCCTTCTTCAGGCGGGTCGTGTTTAAAGAAAGTTTCCGTTAGGTTTACTATCCCGAACGGAAAGGAGGTAAGGCTTTCAACGTTAAATTCTTTTCCAAATATATATTCGGTAGAACCTCCTCCTTGGTCTATTACACAGTTTTTCCCTTTCAGGTTCAGAGAGTATGCCACTGCGAGGTAGGCATATCTTCCTTCCTCTTCGGGAGAAATAATTTTTACCTCTATTCCCAGATTTTTCTTTACAATATTCAAAAATTCCTGTGAGTTTTTAGCTTTTCTCAGGGCTTCCGTTGCTACTGCTACAATTTCGTTTACTTTCAACCTTTCTATATCTTTCTTATACTCATCGAGAACCTGTAAGGTTTCCTTTATTCTATCCTCCTGAAGGAATCCGGTTTCCTTTACCTTAGTTCCAAGAGCTGTAATCCTTCCTTTTTCAAATATAATTTCCATTTTCCCGTCTCTTATTTCTGCAATTGTAAGTCTCACGGAATAAGAACCAATATCTATTGACGCTATTCGCATACTTTAGTATTATCGATAAAATCTTCTCTAATGTGGGTTTTAGGTCAGCATGACGAGCCTTATAGGAAAGCACGGGAAACTATTCTCAAGCTTGTAGGAAACACTCCGCTGGTTAGAATAAAGAATGTTCTTCCTCCGGATATTCCTGAGAATATAGAGATATGGGCTAAACTTGAAAGTTATAATCCCGGTGGTTCTGTGAAAGATAGACCTGCCCTCAGTATGTTTCTGGATGCACTAAAAAAAGGCATTATAAAACAAGGTAAGGTCGTAATAGATGCTACTTCCGGAAATACAGGTATAGCCCTCGCGATGGTCGGTGCCGCTCTTGGAATTCCGGTTGAGCTTGCAATGCCTGCTAATGTAAGTGAAGAAAGAAAAAAAATCATAAAGGCCTACGGGGCTAAAATATACCTCACCGACCCGCTTGAAGGAACTGATGGAGCAATACTCTTTGTGAGGGAACTTGTGGAAAAGCATCCCGATAAATACGTCTACCTTGACCAGTATAATAACCCTGCCAATTGGAAAGCACATTTTTATTCCACGGGAATAGAAATTTGGAACCAAACCAAAGGAAGAATTACCCACTTTGTCGCCGGAATAGGTACAGGCGGAACGATAATGGGTACAGGCAGAAGGCTGAAGATATATAACTCCAAAATCCAGGTGATAGGTGTCCAACCTGCTTATCCCTTTCACGGAATAGAGGGTTTGAAACATATAGAAAGCTCTATTAAACCAGGAATATTCGATGAAACATTTTTGGACAGAACAATTTTTGTAGAAACTGAGGATGCATATTACTGGGCTCGTGAACTTGCAAGGAAAGAAGCCATATTTGTAGGGCAATCTTCTGGAGCAGCATTGTGGGCTTGTATAAAGCTTGCAAGGGAACTTGCTCAAAGGGGTGAAGAAGCAGTTATAGTTACTATTTTCCCGGACGGAGGAGAGAAATATCTAACTACAGCTTTATTTTCTGATAAAGATTAGATAAATTGCCTTTACAATATTTTTACATGGGGCTCATAAAAGTTTTAGTAGGACTGTTAATTTTAGTATTTGCAGTAGCGTTTACTTACTATAATCTTCAACCCGGTGAAGTAAAGTTTTACGATTACAGCATTAAACTCCCAATGTTCCTTCTGGTATTCATAAGCGTAGGCTTAGGTTT
Source organism: Aquifex sp. (assembly GCA_003978875.1). Taxonomy (GTDB): domain Bacteria; phylum Aquificota; class Aquificia; order Aquificales; family Aquificaceae; genus Aquifex. Next base: position 4,122 of record QNXQ01000150.1, read on the forward strand.
CAGTGTTCCGGTAATCTATTACCAGTTAAGGGAGAAGGCTCTTAAAAGGAAAGAAGAAAAGGTTTACGAACTGCTCAACCTGTTCTGGAGGGACTACTTAGGTAAAGCCTTCAATCTCCTCAGAAAATTCCTAATAATCGAGGAGTTTCTCCCATTCTACATAAGGACAAAGAAGGAATTCAACGAAAGTTTGGATGTTCAACTTGACCTCTACAACAAGGGAATAGCGGAAACGGCTTTAGCGGAACTTACCTTCAGAAAGGACTTAGAAGAGGCTATGATTCTTCTCGAAAATGCATTAGGGAAGAACCACAAAAACCAAAGGGCAAGAAAGCTTCTCAGAAGCGTTTATATGGTTTACGGAGATTACGAAAAGGCTGAAAATCTCCAGAGAGAAGTTCTGAAAGACATTGAAAAAGAAAGGAAGGTAAAAGAGGAGAGAGTACTCGCCTCAATCCTCGCGGAAAAGTATATGGTCACAAAAGACGAGCTTATTCTAAAGGAACTGTGGAATCTTCCAATTTCCAAGACATCCGCAGCGTTGCTTTCCAGTATGGTGGGCGGAGGTGAAGTTTTTGAAGCTGCTTACAACCTAGGAATACTCCCTGAAGTAATAAAGATTATGGAAGAAAGAAATCTACTCACTCCCGAACTTCTAAATCTAATTGAAAATTACAAACACACTATTCCCGACGACGTTCTGTATTACGTATATCTGAAGTTAAATATGAATGAAAAACTAAAGGATATTAATCCTTCCCTCAGGGAACTTAAGGTAGTGAAGGATAACGATTCAAAACTCTTGGAACTTGTAAGAATATGGGAATGTGATGAGTGCGGCAAGGAATACGTAAGGTATAATAGTGTTTGTAGAAATTGTTTAGGAGTAAATACCTTGAAAATAAAAAGGGAGGAGGAAGTTGATAATCGACCATACAAATAAGTCGGTTAAGTTTAAAGTTGTTTACCACGGGCCTGCTCTTGCGGGCAAAACTACAAATGTAGTTCAGATAGCTAAAAAGAGAGCCCAAGATATACTCAGTTTTGATACTAAGCAAGAGAGAACAATTGTATTTGATATGACAAAGGAAGTAAGGCAGATTGGAGATTTTACCGCTTCCTTCATTATATATACGGTACCGGGACAACACATATACTCCGACATAAGAAAAATGGTTATGAGAGGTGTGGACGGAGTCGTGTTTGTAGCTGATTCTTCGGAAAGCAAATTAAAGGAAAACAAAGAATTCATAGAGATTCTTGCAGAGGATTTGAAACTTTACGGAAAAACTGTAGAGGATACCCCCATTGTTATTCAATACAACAAAAGGGATGTAGAAGAAGCCTTACCCATTGAAGCTTTAGAGAGAGAGGTAAATACAATAGGAAAACCCTCTGTTGAAGCAATAGCTATAGAAGGGGTTGGCGTAGAAGAAACTCTTGATAAAATAATTTCCGAAATACTGGAACGATTCGGGAGATTACTTAAATGATAAGTGGGGATTTAAAAAATCCGCAGGATTTATTGGAGGTTCTTTCGGGAATTCCACAAACCAAAAGTGGATATTTGAATCTACTCAGTAAGAATATTTTCCTTTCCCTAAAGATAACCAAAAGCACCGTTGAAGGTTTCTTTTCAAATATAGAAACTGACAAAGTCAAAAACCCTTTAAATGCGTTGATATTTATACTTTCTGAACTCCTTTACGAAACTGAAGGATACTTTTCCTTTGAAGAAGAAACTGCAATATCAGGCTTTAGGGAAGTAAAAGAAGATATAGAAAGTTTGGTTATAAAATCCACAATTTTAAGAAGGGAAATCGATGAAATACTTCCTCTAATAATCACAACGAATGTTGAGTTTAAATCTGAACTTCCCGAATACAATAAAAAGACTCTATTCGAAGTACTTACAAACGCGGATGACGTTCTTGAAAAGCTGAGAGAACTCAAGAAGTTCTTGGAAGAAGGCAAGGTTGAGATTAGTGAAATAAAAAAAGTGGAGAGCATAGAAGAAATAGGTATCGATTATATACTGGAATCCGTTGAATACAAAAGAATTAACCTTTTAAAAATTCTCGAAAGTCTTAAGGTTTCAAACTTTACAGGATTTGTTGAAATAGAAGGTAAAGAAAAGGAAATTTACACCTTTTTTAAAAACGGTGAAATTTTCGGAATTTACCCGGTATCGGTAGAAATTTTTGATTATTTCATGGAATTTTACGGAGATTTTAAAGCCAGTATAATAAAACTAAACGGAGATTTCATAGATACTTTCGCTCAAGCATTTATAGGAAAACCCATAATCGCCTCTGAGAGTAAATATATCTCCCTTGGAAAACTTTTCCTTACACTTTTGAGCCTAAAAGAAAATGGAATAGTGAAAATAGTAAATGGTAAAGAGAATTACATTTACGTTTTTAGGGAAGGAAAGTTACTTTCCGCCAAGAAAACGGATAGATGGGATGATAACTGGAGAATTTTATTCCCTAAAACCGACTACATTTTCCTTTTTAAAGACATTTACGTAGCAAACGTAAACTATCTTTTCTACTTGTTTCTCCTAAATAAACTGAAAAATCTTATAGTTAAATACTCGCTTTTTGATGAATTAAATCAACTAATTTTTAAGATAGCTGAAATTCCTTCCCTTTATATCAAAAACGGAAGGATAAATACGATAAAGGTGTTGAGCAAAAAGGAAGAGAAAGAATTACTTAAAATTTTTATTACGATATCCGAGAAGGTTATAGAAAAAATAGGGAAAGAGACTTTTGAAAGGGAATTAGAAGAAGAAGTAAAACCGTATAAAGATATACTGAAAATTCTTAACCTATCCAGTGAGCTTTACACTCGGGAAGAGTTCTCCGATAATCTTTTTAAATGAAATACTTCCCGTGGCTTTTCTCACTACTGAAGCCTTATATCCCTCTGTTTTTACTTTCTTTAGTAGGTTCAGCACTCCAGTCGGCAGGAACTACCGCTATAACACTGCTTATAAAAAATGTTGTTGATAATGTCCTTATTTTGAAAAACCAAGAGGAACTTTTAAAGTATGTGATTTTACTTCTCGGTTCAGCAACTCTTATGCAACTTGGTTTCTTTATATCTACATTTACACTGGTTTACATATCCGAGAAGCTTGTTATGATTTTAAGGAATCAGGTATACAAAAAACTTTTGAAAATACCACTAAATTACTTTATTCATTCTTCCTCTGGAGATTTAATAAGCAGAATTGTAAGCGATTTAGAAAGTTTTAAACAGGTTTTTGGTGAATATCTACCTAAACTCATAAGGGAACCCCTTGTTGTAGTAGCTCTCTTTGGTGTTTTACTTTACAGAGATATAATTCTTACAGGTCTAATTTTCTTACTTTTTCCCTTTATGGTGATTTTCACAAAGTATTTTTCAAATAAGAAAAAGGAACATCTCTCAATGCAAAGGGAAAGAGTTTCCCTCCTTACGAGTGTTCTCACAGAAACATTCAAAGGTATAGAAAATATAAAACTTTTCCTTGCAGAAAAGCTCTTTTTAAAAAAGTTTATGGAATTTTCTGAAAAACTATTTAAATCTTCGGTAAAGATAAACCTTTATATAATTGGAAACACCGTAATTAATTACATTTTCGGTTATTTCGTTGTAGCGGTTATTCTTTTCGTAGGAGGCCTGAGAATAGTAAGTGGAGATATCACCACAGGTGATTTTATATCCTTTCTCACGGCACTTTTCATGATTCAAAAGCCTATAATGGAAGTTCAAAAAGCCGTAATGAACCTTAAAGGTTCCACTCCTCTCTTTGAACGTATACTCAGCATTCTCAATCTTTCAGAGGAAAAGGAAGGAGATAAAGAATTTGAAGGCTTAAAAGATGGCATTACTTTTAAAGGTGTTTCCGTAGAAGTTAACGGAAATAGGATATTGAAAAGTATAAATCTTATCGTAAGGAAAGGTGATAAAGTGGGAATTAAAGGCCATACAGGAAGCGGGAAAAGTACACTTATAAAACTAATTCCCAGGCTCATTGAGTATAAAGGAAGTATCTTCCTCGATGAAGTAGAGTTAAGAAACTTTAAACTCACAAGTTTAAGGAAGAAAATAGGATTTCTCAGTCAGGAGGTAATACTTTTTCGAGGTACTGTAAGGGATAACCTTTTGATAGCCAATCCACGAGCTAAAGATGAAGAATTGATAAAAGCCCTTGAATTGGCAAAGTGCGATTTTGTATTAAATTCACAGGAGCTACTTGATATGCGTATTGAAGAGGGAGGGAAAAATTTATCGGGAGGCGAAAAACAAAGACTGGCAATAGCAAGAATATTCCTTAAAAATCCCGAAATAATTATCCTCGATGAGGCAACTTCTGCCTTGGATACAAATACAGAACGGGAAGTTATAGACAATCTTTTTAAATACTTCTCGAATAGAACATTTTTTGTAGTTGCCCATAGACCTTACAGCTTCAAATACTGTAATCTTTTAATAGAACTCGAGGAAGGTGAAATTAAGAAGGTGAGTATCAATGCTCAAATTAGCTGAAATTTCTATTAAATTATAAATACTTACAACTTTAGGGCAGAGGTGGAAGAATGTGGCAAGAGTACGATAGCTGCGGTGTAGGATTTGTATGTGATATTTACGGAAGAAAAAGCCATGAAATTTTAAAGCAAGGTATTGAGGCTGTTAAGAATTTAACCCATAGAGGAGCAATAGGTGGAGACGGTAAAACCGGAGACGGTGCGGGAATACTTACGGAAATTCCTAAGAAGTTTTTCCTGAAAGAAATAGAACGCCTAGGGTATAACCTTTCCGACGAAAACAATTTGGCACTTGGAGTGTTCTTTTTATACGAACCAATTGAACCGAAAATAGAAGAAGCCTTTATAAGTGAAGGTATAAAGGTTATCGGTTGGAGAGATGTTCCGGTTAATCAAGAAGCTGTTGGAGAAGTTGCTCTTAAAGTAATGCCCCA
>QNXQ01000081.1 GCA_003978875.1 Aquifex sp.
CTTTTTTCTTGGTAAAGTACCTACCAACTTCTTTCTTTACGATTTCATCTTTAAAAATAACCTCTATATACACTATCCATTGACCTCTATGGTACTCAACAAAGGTTTCTGCAAGCAATGCTTTATCGGGAAACATATCTTCTTCTCCTTAAAAATATCAATGCAAGAATTCCAATCAGAAAGACGGAAATCGCAAGAATAATATCCTCTATATGAAACAAGCCAATATGCATATGGGGAACGGGTTTGATATGGGCAAAAGCACTGCCTAATATTAATAAAAATGAAAGTATTAAAAGATTACCCATGATTTACACCTCCTACTAAATTAGTGAAACTATCAAGGTTTTTTCCTCATCAAACCAGATAGCCTTTTTTTTGCCATAAACGTTTCCAGGTGGAAGGATTTCCCATATTAAAGCAGCTCTATCACCTTTTTTGTTAAATCGTTTCAATAATAACCCTCCGTGTGCCGGTCTTTTTACGGGGGTTATATAAAGCTTCATACCTTTCGGGAAAACAACTATATTCATGTAATCTTTAAAGTGTTTTTCAGAAAGTTCAGAGGGGAATATTATGTAACCCTCGGGAGTTATTTCCACTTCATAAGTTTCTCTCAAATCTCTTATATATTTATTAATAATTATATTAATTACCTCTCTGGCTGCCGACTTTACCTCACTGGACATAGGAGCACCTACTTCAAAGTTTTTTCCGTTAATCAAAAATACAGTACAATCTCTGGGAAAAGACTCTTTTAAAATTTCTTTACCTATTGCTATAGCTTCAAACCATTTTATGGAATGCAGATTACCCTCTCGCGGATCGGGTAATTCTTCTATTTCTTTTAATGGAAGTTCATACACGGTTCCGGGTTTATCTTCCGTTTTACAAGCATCGATGAAGATAACTTTTTTTGCTCCCTTTATATGAAAAATTACATCAATACCGGACGTTCCTCCGTCAAAAAGTTCTATGTAGGGGGATACCCCCCGCTCCCAAAGATTCTTTATTATATATGGTCCCACTCCATCATCTCCCCTTACCGGATTGCCACATCCTACTATAACAATATCCTTAGGCATAGTTTTACACCTTGTTCATTGTTTATTTGAAGGTTCCAAGTTTATATCTGGCAAGTTCTTTTCCTTTCTTTTTGTCATAAACGTGAACGGTACATACTAAACAAGAGTCAAAACTACGGGCTACATGGGCTACTTCAACAGGATCTTCAGGATTCTTTATAGGCGCTCCCACTATAGCCTTTTCTATCGGTCCCTTTTGACCCTGACTGTCCATTGGACCAATGTTCCACGCAGTAGGAGTAACTATCTGGTAATTCTTTATTTTTCCATTTTCTATAACAATCCAATCCATTAAAGCTCCTCTTGCTGCCTCTGTTCCACCAAAGCCTTTTCCTTCGGGTAATTCCTTAGGTTTTTGGTAAAACCTATCGTCTTGGAAATCTATTTTTCCTAACCACTCTTTTACCCATTTGTAATACTTAACCGCTTCGTGCATGCGTGCTAATACTCTCACCATGACACTCGGACCTATCTCTTCAACTATGTTCCTAAATAGCGGATCAATAGCGTGTTCTACTTTACTTGATGCAGAACAACTTTGTTTTGCTTCTTCATATCCTGCTACTACTTGTCTTGCTAAAGGTCCAGCTTCTAACGGTACGGGCTTTCCGTTTATGATATACCTTGGAGCTTTAGCCCAAGAATACTTTCCTTGCTTCTTAGCTTCTTCAGGGTCAAGAGGAATGGTATCTTCATCCCAGGGATGTATTAGCCAGGAACCTTCGTAATAGGAATGGGTTATATCTTCTCTAACATTCAAGTGGTCGAAAGTGTAATATTTTCCGTTATAAACTACACCTGACGGAGCAATTAAAGCTTTATTTCTATCCTCTATAGTTGAAACCGGGTATAAGCTTGGATCTATGTAAGTTCCACAGGCAATGAAATTTCCGACTCCTCGACCGTATTTATCAAGACCATTTTCCAAACAAAATCTTATGAACAATCCACAATCCGAGTTATAGTGACTTTCATTTTCTTCAAGCCAATTTAGAATATCCTGCCATGTTTTATTTTCCAACCATCTATCTACCGAACAACCCAACCAAACTTTTTCTAACCATTCTGTTCTGTACCTTTCAAGGAGTGCATGTGCACGGGTTATGTGGTCCAGTTGAGGTGCACACATAACTCCTCCAGGCACCATAAAGGAAGAGTGAGGCCATTGTCCTCCAAAAAGTGCGTATATTTTTACAGGTATTGCTGATATTTCAAGGCCTATTTTATAACTCGTACCGACAAAGGGTGCCCATCTTCTCACAACTTCATCGTATAGTGAGCTCTTTGCGTAATTTTTATTGGTAAAGTCTATAGCGAATATTGCATAGAACCACCTCGGTATAGACTGTAATGTTTCACAAGCTTGGGCTATATTCCTAATCCACCAAGCATTTGGTGGTATCTCTGTTCTCCATGCAGTATCTATAGCCTGAGCTGCCTTATAAAGGTGGCTTCCTCCACATATACCGCATACACGGGGAGTTACTATCAAGCCTGCCAGAGGATCTTTGCCCTTAAGGATTATTTCAAAACCTCTGAACATTACAGCTTCGACTTTAACATCTGTAACATATCCGTCTTCTACTATAACTTCCGCTCTTACATCTCCCTCTAACCTTGCAAGAGGATCTATAACTAAAGTTTGCTTGTTAGCCATGGCTAACACCTCCTGAAAAGCTAAACTACAAACATATCTTCGTTAGCCCACTTAGGTGCAGCTACCCGAGCTGCAGCCGCGTGAATCATATAAGTGAGCTTATCTCCCTCATGAACAACTTCTTTAGGAATAACTCCCGCAACTTTTTGGGTTTTGAATATTGTTCCGGGAGCAAGGTCGTAGTGGGGGAATCCGAACTCTGTACATCCAATGCATGGATGCCCTGACCTTTGTTTTGAACTTACACCATTCCACAGAATTCTATTGCACGGTGCATGGGTCATAGGCCCCCTACAACCTAATTCGTAAAAGAGGCAACCTTTCCGCGTTCCTTGCCCAAATTCTTCAGCGGCAGTTTTCCATTCAAAATATTGAACCCTTGTACAACCGGTTTGGGAAAAGGTTTTAAAGAAGGTCACAGGTCTATTAAATTCATCGAGTTGAATATCCTCAGCCCTTCCTACAGCTAGAGCAACCAGTATTTGAGTAATCCAGTCATAGTGAGCGGGACAACCCGGAATGTTTATTACGGGTAGACCTCCTTTTGATACAAAATCCGCACCTAAGAAACCACCTTTTTCTGTCTTATGAAATTGTAAACCTGTTGATTCCGTAGGATTAGGAGGAACAGCAGGTATATTACCTTGACATGCACAGTTTCCAACAGCAACTACGTACTTTGCTACATGAGCGAGATCCCAAACCCAATCTTTCATAGGTCTTCCTGCAAACATGTTGTATCTTCCCGTTCCATTAGGGCCCAGAATGACTGTTCCTTCGAAAACGAAGATGTCTAAAGGTATTTTCCCTGCGAGTATATCGTTAAGTAAATTTTTAACTTGGTCACCCATTTCAAGGCCGGCGGAAGGGTGCCACAAAATCTCTATATCAAAATCTGTAACCAAGTCGCACACAGAAGGATATTCAGCATTTAAAAAAGACATTGTATTTCCATTGCATGCACCACCATGCAACCAAAGTAAGGTAGCCATGATATTTCCTCCCTTGAAGGTTATTCTCCCTTACAATATGGACAAAAATTTCTGAATGAATATTTATTCTTCTTATAAATTTGATAAGTTAATTTAATTGATAACATCACAATTACAAACTTAATCTCTAAAGTTAAGAACTTTTTACAAAGGAGGGTGAAAATCATGGCTTACAATAAAGGTAATGGTGTAAATTTCCTGAATAATACAGAAATTAAAGAAGAATTTTTAGAAAATATAGACGATAAAATCGAAATAATTGCTTTTTTGCTTGAAGCTTTAAGTAGTTTCATAAAGAGGAGTCCTGTAATACTCGAAAGCTTAAATAACGATATAATCAGGATGAGGGAACAATTAGCGAACAAGGGGGATACAAAAGCTATATCTTCACTTATAGAATTCGTACTTTCTCCAGAATTTGCAGGATTGGTAGAAGGATTAAAAAGCGCGTACATTGAAACCAAGGAGAACAACTACAGAACGAGTATAACGGGATTGGTAAGAGCTTTAACTGATGAAGATATCCAAAGAGCTTTAGCTTTCATTCTTTTGGCTTTAAAACGTATAGGTCAAAATTTGCATAAATAAGGAGTGTTGGGCTATGTACGTATTTTTAAGGCAACCTGAGGATGAGATAATAGAGGAATATTTTTCTAATCCCGAGAATATAAAGCACCTGGTAACTTTCCTGAACAGTATTGACGCTCTTGCATACTTTGCAGAGGTTTTACATAAATATGTCAATGTTGACCCTAATTTGAAAACGGCAGTGTATAGCTCCGGTGGAATGAGAGAATTCTACATTAGAGAACATACCGAAAAGCTAAAGTTTATGATTGACGAATTAGTAAGTACACTGGAATTTGGAAACTTAAAATCATTAGCTAGGGCAAACTATGAAGCCTTCCTGGAAGCGAAAAGGGAAAAACCGAGAATGAGTATGTGGAAGGCTTTCAAAGAATTAAGAGATCCGGAAGTAAAACTAACTATAGGTTTTCTGCTTCTACTAATGAAAAAGGTAGGGAAAGTCATAGAGGGAGAAGAAGACATCAGGTAATCCATCCACAGATTATCAATCTATATTTACTTTCCTTCTGTGCTTTGCAAGATAAGGGGGAGTTCTGAAATGGGGTTTTCTGTGAACAAAGTAGTATCTGGCAATATGATAGCTTGTGTCAAAGCCGTAGAAATTAAGTTTCATTCTCTCAAGTTCATGTTCACGGGCTTTTTTTATTTCCTCTAACCACTTGGGATTAGTTCTTTCTTTCTTTTTATTTTCAATGAACTTATGGTACTCAGGTGAGTTTATAAATTCTTTTATCTTATTCTTTAAAATTTCTCTAAACTCCGAAGTGGTTTTTCCGAAAACACCGTCTATTAGTTCTACCTTAAAGGCTGTATAGGAGCTTATAGGCATTCTGTTGTCAATTATTTCTTTTCCTTTATCTAATCCGACCCTTTTCGGAAGAATATAAGTCCAAAACTCGGAACCGTATAGATTTCCTATATTTTTATAGTGGGGGTTTAATACTACACCTTTTCTGGCATATACCAGGTCACAGTTTAGAGCCATAAAAACTCCTCCAGCACCAGCATTTCCTTGCATACCTGCAACTGTTAATTTATCAATAGTCTTTAGTATTTCCTCACACACATCGTCTATTGCGTTTATGTTTCTCCAGCTTTCATCCGGAGGACTTTCCGCATGTTCTATCGTATTCAAATTCATTCCGTTCGAAAAGAAATCCTCCTGTCCTAATAAAACTATCGCTTTAATAGGTCTTTTTTTAGCATATCTTATTGTTTCAAGGAGTCTATAACATTGCTCGGTAGACATAGCGCCGTTGTAGAACCTAAAGTATATATATCCAATTTCTTCCTCTTCTACATATTCAATTTCTCTGTAGGTTTTAAAATCCACTTCTTCCCACGGTTTTATAACCAATTCCGGAACTTTGTCTGCTAAATGGGGAAGTACCCTGAGAGCCGGCAATTTAATACTTTCCTTTTTAACCTCCCTCAGGTGTGTAATCCAGACTGCTCCGTCCCTCGTGGCTATACATATCGCTTCATCTCTGTGAGCCAGAACTTCTCCAGGTTTTCCCTTTAACTGCTCCTCGGGATAAGCGTTGTAAAGATAGTACTCGTTTCCTTCCACAATTCCTATAGCACCCGGTTGACTGTCGGATGCGTATATTTTTCTCAAAACCGTTTGGGTATCGTCTTTTTCCCAATCTATTCTTCTATCTTCCCTATCTATCTTGTTCCAAGTAAATTCTCCACTTTGGGGAATAGGTTCAAAGTTTCCTCTTTCAAACTTTTCCAAAGCTTCTAATACACACTCAACGGCAGCTTCTGTAACTTCATTTCTGTATACACTTGATTTTCTTGCAAACCTCATGGGAAAAGTTCTGTATGCCCATATATCGCCTGCATCGTATTCCTCCGACGCTTCTATAAGCATTACACCCCACTCCTTAGCGTTGTTAAGAATAGCCCAGTCTATCGCGTGAGGCCCCCTGTCCCCAGGAGGTCCAGGATGAACAATCAAGGTTTTATACTTTTTCCACACTTCAGCTGGAATCTTTCTTCTCAGGAAAGGAGCTATTACTAAATCAGGCTTGTAAAGCTCGGCAGCTTCTATCGTAAGCTCCGGGTGAACGTCGAGTTCTATTGAAACGTCATGCCCTCTTTCCGTGAGTTCACAATATAAACGCTGAGAAAGAGAATTGAATCTATAACAAAGAAACAAAATTCTCATTCCCATAAATTTAATTTTAGGATTTGACCTTGTTAATACCCTTTTTTAATATTTCCTCTACAATTTTTATATCCTCTTCAGTATCAACACCGTGGTAAAAGTTATTTGTCAAAATCACCTTTATTTTTATTCCGTTTTCTAAAAGCCTCAGCTGTTCAAGACCTTCTATCTCTTCAAGGGTAGATTTCGGCAGTGAGCCGAATTTGATGAGAGTTTCTTTCTTGAATCCGTAAATTCCTATGTGCTTTAAAGGGTAAAAATCACTTTTCTTTCTAAAATAGGGAATAGGAGCGCGGGAAAAGTAAATGGCATATCCTTTATTGTCAATTATCACCTTTACATCTTCGGGACGTTTATAAGCTTCTTTATCCTGGGTAGCCAGCGTAACTACTTCATTTCCTTCCTCCAAGGCCTTAAAAATTTTCTTTATATCCTCCTTATAAGCAAAGGGTTCATCCCCTTGGTAATTTATTACGAAATCTACATTTAAATCCTTTACGACATAGAGAACCCTATCACTCCCAGAAGGGATTTCGGAAGGAGTAAGTATAACCTCGCATAAGTCTTCCACCACCTCTTTTATCTTTTCACTATCCGTTGCTACCAGTAGCTCCTGACCCGTTTTCTTTAAGTTCTCAACAACCCATCTTATGAGGGGTTTACCGAGAATTTTTCTCAGAGGTTTTTCTTTTAACCTGGTGGAACCTAATCTCGCAGGAATGACTATTAACCTTCTCATTTTAAAAACTTTAGTTTAAATTCATAGAAACGATGAAGGAAAGGGTAATAGTTATCGGTGGCGGACTCGCAGGCTCCGAAGCTGCATGGCGTTTAGCTAACGAAGGACATAAGGTAATACTTTACGAAATGAGACCTAAAAAAATGACTCCTGCCCATAAAACGGGAAATTTAGCAGAACTTGTATGTAGTAATACGTTAGGAGGATTGGAACTGACAACCGGAGCAGGACTGCTGAAGGCGGAAATGAAAATGCTCGGCTCATTGGTTATTGAAGCTGCATCCGTTTCCAGGGTTCCGGCAGGCGGAGCTCTCGGAGTAGATAGAAAAATATTTTCTGAATATATTACCGAGAAGATAGAAAATCATCCCAATATAACGGTTATCAGAGAAGAAATAAAAGAAATACCGGAAGACGACATCGTTATAATAGCTACAGGTCCTCTTACTTCTGAAGCTTTATCCGAAAAGATTAAAGAACTGGTAGGATACGATACGCTTTATTTTTACGATGCAATAGCTCCTATAGTGGATGCGGAAAGCGTAGATTTCAATAAAGGTTTTTGGGGTTCAAGATACGGCAAAGGAGGTGATGATTACTTCAATTGCGTGCTTTCGGAAGAGGAGTACAAGGTATTTTACGAGGAACTTCTCAAAGCGGAAAAGGTAAAGCCAAAAGACTTTGAAAAAGCAGTGCACTTTGAAGGCTGTCTACCTATAGAGGAAATGGCTCAAAGGGGTTACAAAACCCTTCTTTACGGCCCTATGAGGCCGGTAGGGTTAATAGACCCCAGAACCGGCAAGGAACCCTTTGCGGTAGTTCAACTCAGAAAGGAAAATAAAGAAGGAACGCTTCTTTCTTTAGTGGGTTTCCAAACGAAGCTCACCTACAAGGAGCAAAAGAGAGTTTTCAAATTAATTCCGTGTCTGAAAAATGCTGTATTCGTAAGGTTAGGCTCTATGCACAGGAATACTTTTATTCAGTCCAATAAAGTTTTAACGCCATGTCTTAATTTAAGGAAGAAGGAAAATATATTCTTTGCAGGACAAATTACAGGAGTAGAAGGTTACGTTGCATCCTCTGCTACGGGTATTTTAGCCGGGATAAATGCAGGTAGATTAGCTCGAGGAGAAAAATTAATTCAAGCACCGGAGGAAACTATGCTCGGTGCCCTTGTCAAATACATTACTACCAAAGAAGGGGAACTACAACCTATGAATCCCGTTTTCGGATTACTTCCACCATTGAAGAAAAAAATCAAAGATAAAAGGAAAAGAAAAGAATTCATGGCTAAAAGGGCATTAAAAAGTATGGAAAATTGGATAAAAGATAATAACCTTGTACCGAGCCAGTTAGTTAAGGTTTGCTAAAATTTTAAGTAATGAATGCTAAATGTATCGTTTATGAAAAAATTCGTAATGGTGAGGAACTTACCCAAGAAGATAAAAAAAATCTCAAAGAAATAATAAAAAGAATGTTCAATTTTTTCGTAGAACAAGAAATTCTTCCTACACCTAACAACTACGCAAAATGGTTTTTCGTTTTTTGTTATGTGGTAGAAAACAAGATAGAACCATCTGTGAATGAGTTGATAGAGATATACTACAAAATATTTAAAGAGGCAAAAATAGATTTTAGGGTTTCTGGGGAAATAGAAAGAATTCTTTCGGAAGTTCGTCATGTAATATATGAGTATCTTGAAACTGTTAAAAGTTATGATAATATAAACACGAAAAAAATTTGGGGGAAGTCTCAGAACAACAATTACAAACCGAAATTTTAAGGGAAATTTTAAGTGAACTTTCTCAACTTAAACAAGCTAACCAGGAACTTATTCAAAAACTAAAAGAAAAACAACAGTACACGGAAAGGCTAAAGAAAGAACTCGATTCGCTGAAAAAACAAGCCTTTATGGATTACCTTACAGGGCTCAAAAACAGAAGATCTATAGAGAAAGCCCTTAATGATTTTTTCAAGGATTACCAACAGTACAAGTATCCCTTCACAATAATTATGATGGATTTGAATAACTTTAAAGATATAAATGACAAGTACGGACACCCCGTAGGTGATTGTATACTCCGAAATATAGGAGATATTCTGAAAAAGTATTTAAGGGCAAAAGATGTTGTAGGAAGATACGGAGGGGATGAATTCTTAATAATCCTTCCGGGTATTAATTTACAAAATGCGATAAAGATAGCTCAGAGGCTAAGTAATGTGATTAAAAATTATGTATTCAAATGCGATGATTTGGAACTTAGAACTTCCGCAAGTTTCGGTATAATCGAGGTAAACGATAAGTTCAAAAGTGTAGAAGAAATTCTCAAAGCGGTTGATGAAAAGCTTTACGAAGCGAAGAAAAAAGAAGACCACATAGCTTACTAAGATACCATTTCTTTAATCCTTAAATATCTTCTCAGATATCTACCGGTGTAGGATTTGGGGTTTTGAGCGACTTCTTCGGGAGTTCCTACTGCAATTACTTCTCCTCCTTTGTCTCCTCCCTCTGGACCCAAGTCTATAATCCAGTCTGCGGATTTTATTACATCCAGGTTGTGTTCTATTACCACTACCGTGTTTCCTCTATCCACAAGCCTTTGCAGAACCTTTATCAATTTGTTTATGTCATCCATGTGCAGACCTGTTGTCGGCTCGTCAAGAAGATAAAGAGTCCGACCAGTATCTTTTTTAGAGAGTTCTCTGGCGAGTTTTATTCTCTGAGCTTCTCCACCCGAAAGGGTAGGTGCAGGTTGCCCGAGCTTTATGTATCCAAGCCCTACATCCTTTAAAATTTGAAGCTTCCTCCTTATTGCGGGATGGTTCTCGAAAAACTCGTAAGCTTCATCCACGGTCATATCAAGTATATCCGCTATATTCTTACCTTTATAGGTAATTTCTAAGGTTTCCCTGTTGTACCTTTTGCCTTTACATACTTCACAAGTTACATATACGGGGGGTAAAAAGTGCATTTCAACCTTTATCACAC
>QNXQ01000080.1 GCA_003978875.1 Aquifex sp.
TTTCCATGATGTCTCCTATGTTCCAGTTCTATGTTCTTCAGCATATTCTTTTGTAAGTGATGGTATTTTCTTCAGCCTCGTCTTATCCCACAGACCACGGTTCAAAATCTTCATTTGCTGATTAGCTAACCTCTTCAGGTGTCCGAACATTTCATGTAGTGCCATCCTTTTACCGTTGTCGCTTAAATCTCTGTAAGGTATGCCGGGTTCTAACGCCCCTATAAACTCAGCCTTCGGAAGTAATTTATGTTGCAGATGCCATGCAGGGTCAAACAGCTCTGGAAACTGCAAAGGCTTTCCACGAGAGATTGGAACTTACGGGTGTAATCTTGACAAAGATGGACGGTGATGCAAGAGGAGGTCTAGCCCTTTCTGTCAAAGAAGTTCTCGGTGTACCTATAAAATTCATCGGAGTAGGAGAAAAAATTGAAGACCTTGAAGCCTTTTATCCGGATAGAATAGCCCAGAGAATTTTAGGACTCGGAGATATACAAAGTCTTGTAGAAAAAGCTCAAGAAGTTATAACGGAGGATAAAGCCCAAGTAATGGCTACAAAGGTGATGACCGGTGAGTTTGACCTTGAAGATTTGAGGGAAATGGTAAGGATGATTCAACAGATGGGTCCTCTTGACAAACTGCTTTCTATGATTCCGGGAGTGGCTCCTCAACTGAAACATATAAAGGTCGATGAAAAACAATTCAAGAAAATCGAAGCGATTATAAACTCAATGACTCCTGAGGAAAGGAGAAATCCGAAGATTATAAACATGAGTAGGAAGAAGAGAATAGCAAGAGGTAGTGGTACAACTGTTTCGGATGTAAATAAACTATTAAAGCGTTATGAGGAAATGAAAAAGATGATGAGAAAATTACAAAAGGCGGGAGGAATGCCTGCCATTCCAAAGATGCCCAAGATGCCGAGATTCCCTTTCGGAGGTTTTAAGTTCTAGATAGATTAAAAAATTTTTTGTGATACAATAATCTTTCGCAAAATGTAAAAGAAGGAGGTACATGGAGTTGGCGGTAAGGATTAGACTCGCTAAATTCGGAAGAAGGCATCACCCTATATACAGGATAGTAGTAATGGATGCTAAATCTCCCAGGGAAGGAAGGTATCTTGATATACTCGGAACCTACGATCCTAAAAGAAAAGTTTTAATCAATGTCTACCCTGAGAAAGTCAAAGAGTGGGTTTTAAAAGGTGTTGAGCTTTCTCATAGAGCTAAAGCTATTTTGTGGAATCATGGTATACTAAAGGAGGTCGTTCCTGAGGATTACGAAATGAAAAGAGTTGGTGATTACTACGTTTTTGAAAAGCGTAAATCCAAAAAATCCAAAGGAGGTGAAGCGGCATGAGTGCACTAAAGGATATTGTTGAAATTACAGCAAAAGAATTAGTAGACAACAAAGATAAGGTAAGAGTTACCGAAATTGAAGGAGAAAAGACTGTAGTAATCGAACTGAGAGTTGACCCTGCTGAACTCGGTAAAGTCATAGGAAAGCAGGGTAGAATAGCAAGAGCTCTTAGGACCATTCTCACCGCTATTGGAAGAAAAATAGGAAAGAGAGTGGTTCTGGAAATATTAGAATAATACCCGCCTTTTGCGGGTTTCTCTTTTTATTTCTAAATCAGATGTTAAAAGAAAAATTAATTTTATTTTTACTTTCCGTATTTTTCGGACTGGGAAGTTTTTTCAGTTTTTATGTAGCTCCCACCCTCTTTAAAACACTTGAAAAAAGTCAAGCCGGAGCTGTAGTAGAAAAGGTTTTTCCCATCTATTTTGCCATAGGTTTAGTTTTAGTTCTTGTTTCTTTAATTCTTGGTTTTAACTTTGGGAAAATTTTTATAACTTTGGCGGTTTTAAATCTAATACTTCTACTTATGCAGGAATTCTTTGTTATTCCCACCGCTCACACTTTAAAACAAACAAATTATCAACTTTTTCTTAAATATCACGGTATATCTATGGCTATAAATTTAGGAATATTGATACTTACCTTTATAAAAATCCTTATACTAATACTAAAGAGGTGAAAAATGAGTGCGAGGGAATCTCTGCAGACATTTATCTTCGATTTTGCTAAAGATGTTGAGAACGTGGAACCTTTCAATACAAAGTTAATCGAATTTAAATTGAAGTTAAAGTCTAAAATCATTCTTATTCTTTCTCAAGTTTCAGACCAAAGTATTAAAGAAGAACAGTTTAAAGAAATGCTTGAAGGAGTAAATGGAGCTATTGTTGAAATTACCAAAAATATCAATTATGAAAATGACAAACTATTGGAGAGATACATAGCATTTTTTGAAGCTATAAATGAAGTTCTTAAAGAATTTCTGGAGGGTGATAGTATAAACGATAAGCACGAACTTTCCCAACTAAGCAATAAGATTTCAAAAATTACTGAAAGAATGCATCTTGAACTGAAAGAAAGAAGAGGAGGAATTCTTTCTCTTATCAGAAAACTCATCTATAGAGGTTAATGTTAATTATCTTTTTTATCTATACATTAGCCTGGTTTTTTCAAGCCTTTACAGGGTTTGGAGCTGGGATTTTTATAGTTGGTATCCTCTCTTTTGTTTATGACCCTAAGGTTGTTATAGTTTCTTCGACGATAGTAAACTTTCTCGGAATTATATTCATGCTTTTATTTTTAAATCGCTTTGTAAAACCTGACTTTAATACCCTCTTTCACCTTATACTCGGTTCCTTTTTAGGTATAGCTATAAGTTCAAAAATCTTAATGGCAATAGACAGGGAAGTTTTGAGGGTTTTAATCGGTTTATTTATCCTCAGCCTGGGAATTTACGATGTGCTTGTTCAAAACAATTATTTAAAAATCCGTTTAAAAAAATCCGCATTTTTAGGGATATTAGCCGGTTTTTTGAGCGGTATATTTGCAGGTCTCATAGGTATGGGAGGTCCTCCTCCCGTAGTTTATCTAAATCAGATATATAAAGATGTAGATAGGTTTAAGATAACTTTAACTTTCTTTTTCGGTACAAATGTCCTTTTGAGGATAATTTTCTACATTTTTTACGGAAATTCAAATCTTTGGGATTTAAATCTTATAATCCCTGCGTTTTTCAGCGTCCCTTTAGGAGTTTTTCTCGGTTTTTACTTATCGAGAAGAGTGAAACCTGTCTTCATCAAAAAGTTTATAGCCATGAGTGTCTTCCTTCTCGGTGCTTTGCTCACCTTCGAAGGATTTCAGGAGTTTCTTAGTTTCTCTTTTAAACATTAAGTAATAAAATACAGCCCTAATAATAGTTTCTATAGTCATAAAACTCCATGGCACAAGAGGAGTTCGGATTGCCATCAGCAGTAGGTAAGATGGAATTATCCTGAATAACCAGAATGAGCTTATGTTTACAAAAAGAGGAATCGTAGTTCTTCCCATACCTTTTAAAGCACCAGAAAATATGGAAGCGTAAGCCATAGCTGGTTGAGAAATTCCTACAATTTGTAAGTAATAAGAAGCCCACTTGACAACTTCTGGGTCTCTGCTGAAGGGATAAACCAGGTAATGGGGAAAGATGATAAGGATTAAACCGATTAAGGTCATTATGAAAGCGGTAAAATTTGCTGAAATTTTTACCGCGTGAACCATTCCCATATAGTTTTTGGCTCCAAAATTTTGACCCGCTATTGTTGTACTGGCTATCATCACTCCGAAGCCTATCATAAAGGATATACTTTCTACTCTTAAACCAATTTGATGTGCTGCAAGAACTTTATCTCCGAAACTTGCAAGAAATCCCACGAATACGTTGAAAGAAAGTGTTGTTACAGACCTTTCAATAGCCGTTGGTGCTCCGAGTCTTACCATTCGTATGAGGATTTGCGGTTCAAGTTTAAACCTTAGAGGGAAAGGTTTTTTATAGAAAAGCAATAAAGCGAGGTATACAAAAAATGCTAGAGTTTCTGAAATAGCTATTCCCCAACCTGCTCCTTCAACACCAAGTTTTGGCAATCCAAATTTACCGTATATCAAAGTGTAAGCCGTGAAAATGTGGGTAACGTTCATCAATATAGCTACCTTCATGGGTGTCTTTGTATCTCCTGCACCGTTATAGGCTCCATAGAAGGTATTTGTGAGGAATCCTATAGGGATAAACCAGAATATGGGTGTTAGGTATTGACCTGCAAGGTCTCTTACCGTTTCACTTGCTCCTAACAGCTTCATCAGGAATAAAACCAGATCTTTTCCGTAAAGAAAAAGGGGAATAGAAATAATAAACGAAAGTAGTAACCCATTTAGCAGTACCGGAGAAGGATCTTTCTTTGCTCCTACAAATTGAGCAATTAATATGTTTGTTCCTGAGTAAGATAAAGCCATAAGGGAGTAAATGAACCATAAAAGAGAAAGTGAAAAACCCGTTGCCGCTACTGCAGAAGGTGAAATAGAAGATACCAAAACCATTGAAATCATGTTTTCAATTGTGTAAAGAAGATTAACTACTATTATCGGTACGGAAAGTTTTACAACCTTCTTGACTACACTTCCAAAAGGTTCATCGGGAGATACGATAACTCTTTTCATGGAAACGAAATAATTTTACCAATTACAATAAATCCGATGGAAAACATAAAGGCTATTCTGTTTGCCCTCCTTTCCGCACTTATATGGGGAAGTGCTCCCGTTTTGTTTAAGTTAGGTTTAAAGGGAGATGTATCTCCGATATCGGGAATTTTTATACACAACCTAACGGCAACTGTTTTTGCCTTTATTACCTTGTTGGCTGTAAAGGAAAATCCCATAGGTTACCCTGTAAAGGAACTCCTAACGGTAGCTTTAGGTGGATTTGTATCGGGATTTCTCGGACTTCTTGTTTACTATAAGGCTATAAAGGTAGGTCACGTTTCGATTGTTGCACCGATAGCTTCAAGCTCTCCCTTGTTTTCAACTCTCCTCGCTATAATTATCCTAGGTGAAAGTTTTACCTTAACGAAATTTGTCGGAACTATTTTAGTAATAATCGGTATAGTACTACTCTCCTACTCCAAATGAGTTTTTATTCCCAAATATTCGAATACCTTTGGATTAGCTCCCTCTATGATTTTTCCTTCCTTCGGTAATATATTTAGGGGAACTCCCCTAAGACCCACCATTTCCGCAGCTTTAAGGTGATATTCCAATTTCTTACACTTTTCGGGATTCAAAGTTTTATCATCAAGTTGGCCGGTTAGCGCTTCATCCAAAGCCTTAGCCGGGTTTTGGGAACAAACTATATAGTAAGCTTTCTTTAGATTTTCTTCTCCCCATGCTTTAAAAGGTATGACGAAAACGTAGAGTTTTAACCTATCAAGGTACTTTCTTAAAGTTTTCCACTCTTTCCTACAGTGAGGACAATCGGGATTTACGAAAATTATTAGTTCCTTATTACCCTTTCCTGTGATTACCGCTTTATCTAGAGGTAGTTCCTTTACCTGCTGCTTTATGAACTCTTCGTATAATGAAGCAAAGGAAAATAGAAATGAAGCGATTAGGAAACCAATTGCCCTGAACATATTTCTTTTATTCTATTCTTTACCTCTTCGATAATCCAGTCTGGAGTGGATGCTCCTGCGGAAATTCCGACTCTTTTGACGTTGGCAAACCATTCTGGTTCGAGTTCTTCCGCGGTCTCTATATGATAAGTTTTCGGATTCAATTCCTTAGATATGTGATAAAGTCTTCTCGTGTTCCCGCTGTTCTTTCCCCCAATTATTATCATTACATCTACCTGCGAGGCGAGTTTTTTCACACTTTCTTGCCTCAACGATGTGGCATTACAAATAGTGTTTATAACCTTTACCTCTTTCACCCAAAGGGCTATCTCCCCTACAACCTCTTTGAAAAACTGTTCGTTTTGTGTAGTTTGGGCTACTATTCCAACTTTTTCATACTTTAAAGCTTCCTTAATGTCATCCAGAGTTTCTACAACTATGCCCTTTCCGTTACAAGCTCTAAGATATCCCAGAGTTCCTATTACCTCAGGATGATTCTTTTCACCTACTAAAACTACGAAATATCCTTCCTCCGTTAGCTTGCAAACAGCTTCGTGAACAGCCTTGACGTAGGGACAAGTTGCATCTATAACATTAAGACCTTTTTTCTTCAGTTCCTCCTCTTTTTCCGGAGGGATACCGTGGGAACGAATTATTACTGTATCTCCCTCCTTGAAATCCTCTCCGTTACTGGGATATACTCCGAGATTTTTCAATCTATTTACTTCTTGGGGATTGTGAATTATAGGACCCAAGGTAAATATCCTGCTTTTAGCTTCCTTTAAACTTTCTTCTGCAAGTTTTACAGCTCTCTTTACTCCAAAACAAAAGCCTGCGTGTTCGGCTATGAGTATTTCAACCATGCTTAAAGAATATTAAAACCCTTTTAGAAATGTCAATGAGAAATAACTCATCTTGTAAAGTTCAAAAGTTGGAAAGCTCTAAGAAAACTATAAAAGAAGTTTAAATCTTTCTTTTAATTATGCCTGTAATCTTATCCATTAATCCCTCTTCTTTGTAAATCCCTTCCTCTCCCATGAGCTGTGCTAGTTTCTCTATTAGTTTCTTTTCCTTTTTTGAGGGATTTTTAGGGACTCCTATCCTGATATGAACGATTAGGTTTCCCCTTCCTCCGTCAAAGGGATATCCTTTTCCAGGAACCGTTTTGGTTGATCCACATTCTGTACCCGGCTGGATAAAAATTTCTTCTTCCTTACCTTCAAGGGTAGGGATTTTTACGGTTCCTCCCAGAATTGCAATGGGATAACTTATGACTTTTTCTATATGTAAGTCTTTCCCGACTTTTTTAAAGATAGGATGTTCCTTTAAAACAACCTTAAGGTATAAATCTCCCGGTTTACCTCCGAAGTAGCCGAGATGCCCTTTTCCTGGAACTTTAAGTACTTCCCCTTCCTCTGTTCCGGGAGGAACGGTAATCTTTATAGTGTGTCTAACGGAAACCCTACCTCTTCCATAACAGGTGGGACATGGATTTTTTACTATAAAGCCCTTTCCTTTGCATACGGAACAGGGTCTCGGGAAGTTAAAAATACCGCTTACTCTCTTTCCCTCACCGTTGCATGCATGACAAACTACAGTTTCTGCTTCACCTCTTACACCTATTCCGTTACAATCGGGACAATCCATCCACCTGCTATAGGTTATTTCTTTTTCACAACCGAGTCCCGCTTCCTCTAAGGATAAGGGAAGTTTCATTTTTATGTCCTGTCCTTTTCTGGGTCTTCTTTTCTTTCCCTTTTCCCCTTGAATGATACTTTCTACAAATTCTTGAATGTATTCAAGGAAATCCTTAAATTTGCTTACGTCATTTCTATTGAGAATTGCATCGTACTCTGAGCGTCTTTCTTCATCTATAAGTACGTGATAGGCTTCGTTTATTTCTTTAAATTTCTCTTGAGCTTTAGGGTCAGGATTTATATCCGGATGGTAAATCTTAACGAGTTTTCTATAAGCTTTTTTTATTTCTTCCTTGGTAGCGTCTCTACTTACTCCTAAGATTTCATAGTAATCCTTTACTTCCTGCGCCATCAAATGTATTAGTATTTATCAATTAACTTTATAAGGCTATTAGAAGTCTTTATAAAGATATAAAGAGGAAAAAGAAGAAAGAAAATTACTTAGCGTACTCTACGTGTCTTGTTTCCCTTATAACCACCACCTTTATCTGGCCGGGGAAATCGAGTTCCTCTTCAATCCTCTTTGCTATATCCTTTGAAAGCAGGTAAGCTTCTTCATCGGATATTTCTTCAGGATTTACGATGACCCTTACTTCTCTTCCCGCTTGGACTGCGTATGCATTGGTTACTCCCTTGAAGGACTTTACAATCTCTTCAAGTTTTTCAAGCCTTCTGATATAAGCTTCGAGGGTTTCCCTTCTGGCTCCCGGTCTTGCAGCGGAAAGTGCATCTGCCGCGCATACTAAAGCTACTTCGGGATATCTCACTGGTTCTTCGTCG
This sequence comes from Aquifex sp., assembly GCA_003978875.1. Classification (GTDB taxonomy): domain Bacteria; phylum Aquificota; class Aquificia; order Aquificales; family Aquificaceae; genus Aquifex. The sequence goes on from QNXQ01000080.1 coordinate 7,967, forward strand.
TGGTGGGCTCTTATAGCGTTTATAACAGCATCGGGTTCTCCGTATTTTTTAGCAAGTTCAACTCCTATATCTGTGTGAGAACCTCCGAGTTCATGAGAAATAGCCTTTCCTATATCGTGAAGAAGACCGGCTCTTCTGGCTAGTTTTGCGTCAAGGCCTAATTCCTCCGCCATTAATCCCGCTATATAAGCTACCTCTTTTGAATGAAGGAGGACATTTTGGGAGTAGCTTGTTCTGAAATACAGCTTCCCTATGTAGTAGTAGAGGCCGGGATTTATATCGTGTAGATCCAGTTCGTAGACGGTCTCTTCACCTATCTTTCTAATTTTTTCATCAAACTCCCTTTTGACTTCATCTACAACTTCCTCTATTCTTGCGGGATGGATTCTTCCGTCGGCTATAAGCCTCTGCAGAGCCTCTTTGGCTATTTCCCTTCTGAGCGGGTCAAAGGAAGAAATGGTTACAACATCCGGGGTATCGTCTATTATAAGGTCAACACCTGTAAGGATTTCAAATGTCCTTATGTTTCTTCCTTCTCTTCCTATAATTCTTCCTTTAAACTCGTTGCTTGGGAGCTCCACAGTTGTAGTCGTGTAGTTTATAGCTATCTGGGGAGCCAGTCTCTGAGTTGCAGTGGCTATTATCTTTTTGGCTTCAAACTCGGCTTTCCTTTTTGCATCTTCCTCTATCACCTTCATGAGTTTTACCGCATCTCTTTTAGCTTCTTCTTCAACTCTTTTAAGTATTTCTTGCCTTGCCTCTTCTATGGTAAGTCGGGCTATCCTTTGCAGTTCTTCCAATTCCTTCTTTTTCAGTTCTTCCAGTTCTTCTTTCTCCTTCTTTAGCTCCTCTTCTTTTTCTCTTAGCTCAAGTCTAAAGTTATCAAGACTTCTTTCCAGCTCTTTTAACTCCCTCTCCCTGTGTATAAGTTCTTCTTCTCTCCTTTCCAGAGCTTCCCATCTTCTGTCAAGATGTCTTTCTTTTGC
>QNXQ01000175.1 GCA_003978875.1 Aquifex sp.
CCTAAAATAGCAAATGTTCTCGAAAGTTTTGGCAAAGAGCTTCCCTTTATTACCAGATTCATACTCGTATTTGCGGATGTATTATCCCTCCTCTTAATCCTATTTCCTTTAGTTTTGATTGTTTTTCACTTCCGTGAGAAGTTTATCAAAAAGGAAAAACTGCATTTCATTCTGCTCAAGCTACCCATACTGGGAAAGCTGAATTTATACTTTAACCTTTCTCGCTTCTCCCGCGTTCTTGCGATGCTTCTCAGCGCTTCGGTACCGATAAATTCCGCTTTAAACCTTGCGGTAAAAAGCATTTCCAACGTTTATCTCAGGAACAAATTCAGTAAGCTTATTTCCGAAGTGGAAAAAGGGAAAAGCTTTTCCGCTTTGCTTTCAAGAGAAAAGGAAATCCCAGAACTTTTTGTAAACCTTGTAGAAACCGGTGAGGCAAGCGGAGAGTTGGAAAAGATGTTAAACCTCTTGTCGGAGATTTATGAAAAGTACTCCGAAAGGGTAATAAACTTTTGGCTTAGAATAGTGGAACCTTTAGCAATCCTGATTATAGGAATTACCGTGGGAATTATTGCGGTGAGTGTAATCCTTCCTCTCACGGAAATAACCGCGGGAGTAAGATAATTCATTTAATTCTCATTGAAGTTTACAAAGTTTAAACTCATCGAATCTTTTATCCCTTTTAATATCAATTAAGAATTTGAAGAATCTCGATTCTGAGCTTGTATAAAGCTTCCAACTGGCAATAGGTTTACAGTCATAAACATTTTCTCTTACAAGCACTATAGCAGGACTCTCCACCTCCTGCGGCTTTTTGTTCCTTACTATCACTCTGTCCGCATAAAAGGGAAGGTTATGGTGGAAAAATCCTATCTCATAAGTCTTTAGTTTCCCTTGAGGGTCTATTTCTTTTATTTTTGCTCCCACTTCCCTATAGGGTCTGTAATTTTCGACAAAGGGAAGAACTACGGATGATAAATACAAAAGTGTAAAAAAACCTGCAAATGCGGGAAATAGAACTAACTTTCTCAATAGGATAGGTATTAGAGATGAAAGAGCGAAAATTAGGAGTATCCAGTGGAACTTAAAGTAAAATCCCATGAGAACCATAGCAACTATTGCAATAAATCCAAGAAATACCAAAGAGAAATTTTTCAACTTTATGAACTTCTCATCCGTGAGAAAGGATGCGGTGATAATTGCCATTGCCGGGTATGCAGGCATCACGTAAACAGGTATTTTCATCTTTACTACGCTAAAAATGGAAAAAATTGTCAAAAACCAGATTAACGGAAAGCTGAGTTCCTTTCGTTTAAATTTAAAAGCGTAAAACAGGGCTAAAAAGAACAAAAATGAATACGGTAAAAACGAGACGTTTGTGTCGAGAATGTAAAAGTAAAATGGGTCTTCTTGAAGTGCGTAAATTCTCTTTATATTTTCTTTAATAAATACTTCAAGGAAGGCATCTCTATTCACCAGATACTGATACAAGAACCACCAGCCACTTGCCATAAAGACAAACAACGTGCCCAAGTAATACCTTAGTTTTAGAAGTTCCCTCCAATCTGTAAAGAGAAGGAAGAAGAATATAACTCCCGCGGGCAGAATAAAACCGGCTGGTCCCTTTGTAAGAACAGCTAAAGCTGAGCTGAGTAATGCGAAAAAGAAGAAAATAGGCTTTTTCTCCGTATAGTATACGAACCATAGGAAGAGGGATAGTGTAATGAAGAAGGTAAAGGGAACTTCGGGAGATGTATACCTTGCGTTCGCGATAAAAATGAAAGAAAGGTTAAGAATGACCATGGAGAGAATAGCTGTATCTTCCCGCTTGGTGATTTTTTTCGCCAATAAGTATGTGATAACTCCTGTAAGAATTCCAAGTAGTGCCTGAAAAAATCTAAGTCCGAATTCATTAATTCCAAAGAGCTTGAACCCTAAAGCGGACAGCCAATAGGTTAAAGGTGGTTTATTTAGTCTCAGCTCTCCGTTGTAAATGGGAGTTAAGAAATCTCCCGTCTTTATCATATTTTTTGCACTGTCCGCGTAAAAGGATTCATTGGGTATCCAAACGGAATTTCCTCCGAGGTTGAAAAAATATAGAAAGGTAAGAAATCCCAGAGATAGGAAAAGTTTTTTCATTCTGTAAATATTTGACCTTCTATCGGTTGAACTTCTACTCCCTGTTCTTCAATAAATTTTATAGCTTTTTCTATCTCATCCGACTCTCCATCGATTTCAACTAGAATAAAACCGGTATCTTGTGAAACCTGAGCTTTCCTTATATTTACGACTACGTCAAAATTTTTACACACCATACATAAAACCGGTTCTTTAACCTTTTCCTCGGGATATATAAGCTGAAGTCTTATCATATTCATAATGAAATTATTCTCCCTCGGAAGCCTTCTTTTTTCAATAGAAAAAAAGACCTTAATTTAATTTAAAAAGATAAAAGGAAAAAGAGGGAAAAGTTCAAGAGGATGAAATTTAAACTAAGGTCTTTTATCTGTTTTTCAGAACTTTTACATTTCTCGCTCTAGGGCCTTTTGCATCGTCTATTACTTCAAACTCTACCTTTTGCCCCTTTTGCAGCACTTTAAAGCCCTGCATTTGAATGTCGGTAAAATGAACAAAAACGTCGGTGTTGTTATCGTCACGGGTAATAAACCCGTAACCCTTATCCTTGCTAAACCACTTAACAGTACCTCTGACTGACATAACGACAAAACCTCCTAAAAGTACTTCTTCGGAACTCCCAAGGGTATTTTCAGGAAGGAAATTTAAATCCTCCCCTCCCCTTGAAGAGAACCTTTTTCTAATATAAAGCCTATCGAAATTTTTTACAAGAAAAACTTTACCTTTTCTCCGAGCTCAAGAGTGTACTTATCTTTAGCATTGTCCATGGGAACAAAGAGTTCCATATAACCGAAGCTTCCACATACCGCATTTAGCTTATCTTTCTTCCCTGCAAGGAAATAGGAAACTACGTCTATCTTTTCTCCTCTAAATTCACCGTATTTATAACTTCCGCACGGAACATTGGTAATTGCATTCCCAAACTTGTCAAAGTAAATGATTTCTCCTTCAAGAAAATTTTCTCCCTTATTTAAGTCGGGAAAAGGCAGTTTGAAACGGTAATCTACTTCTGGTCCAATTTCTTCAGGCTTTACACCTTTGCTGAGATGAGCTGCTACGGGAGCAAAAACATCCCTGCCGTGGAAAGTGTTATTCTTCCTGGGAAGGGTAAATTCGCTATTTTTAATTTCGTAAACCTTAAATTCTTTTTCCTCTTTAAGAACTAAGTCAAATAATCCGTTGTCCGGACCGACAAAATAGTAATTTTTTGTCCTGATTATTATCCCTCTTCTATCTGAACCTACACCAGGGTCTACCACTCCGACAAAAACTGTGCCTTTGGGAAAGTATGAGTAATGGGCTTTCAAAATAAGGGCACCTTCTAAAATATTGAAGGAATCTACATGGTGAGAAATATCAACTATCTGAACCGTTTTATTTATAGAGAGAATTACCCCTTTTACAGCTCCTACAAATCCGTTTTTCTCTCCGAAGTCCGTCAGAAGTGCTATTACCATCAGTTAAGCATACCAAGAATTTGATGTTTTAACATATGGGCTGGTTTATAGGTTGGATTAATTTTTATGGCATCTTCTATTTCCCTTAATGCATCGTAAAGTTTACCTTTGAGCATGTAAACCTTAGCCAAGTTTATATACGGATAATGTCTGGGTTCATACCTTTTTGCCCTTTTAGCTTTCTCCAGCCACTCTATTGCCTCATCCAGTTTTCCTAACTCTATCAAGTATGAACCTATATCGTTATAAGGGTTTCCGAAATCTGGGTCTATCTCTATAGCTTTCTTGCAAGCTTCTATAGCTCCTTCGTAATTTCCCCTCATACTGTAAGCCCAACCCAGGAAAGTCCAAGCTTCAGCCGTGGGAAATATATCTATTGACTTTCTGTAGAGTTCAATGGCTCTGTCTAAATCTCCTAACATGTGATATTTATATGCCTCCTCAAATAACTTCATTGCCTGTTCCTTTAGGCCTTCCATGGCCATACCTCCATTTTTAATATAATCCTTCGCAAAAAGCTTTACAATAGTTGACTAAACCGATATTTTTCTTTGGAAAGCCATGAAAATCAAGGCTTAAAAGAAATTAATTTAGGATTTTTAAGTGGAATTTACTAAAATTCCTCTTGACATACTCGTGGGGTGTTAATATAATTTTCTTCTGGAAAGTGAAAAACAGAGGAGGAGGTGGAAGAATGAAAATCAAACCTCTATACGACAAAATAGTGGTTGAGAGATTTGAGGAAAAGGAGGAAAAAACTCCCTCAGGAATTATAATTCCTGATACAGCAAAAGAAAAACCTCAGTTTGGAAAAGTTGTAGCTGTAGGTCCCGGAAGACTTTTAGATAATGGAGAACTTAAGCCTTTATCTGTTAAAGAAGGAGATGTTGTACTTTTCAACAAATATGCTGGAAATGAAGTAGAAGTTGATGGAAAAACTTATTTGGTTATGTCCGAAGACGAAGTTTTAGCTGTAATTGAAGATTATCAAGCATAATAGGAGGTGAGGAGAGATGGCAGCAAAGGCTATTATCTACAATGAAGAAGCAAGAGCAAAACTAAAAGCTGGTGTTGATAAACTTGCAAATGCTGTAAAAGTTACTCTCGGTCCTAAAGGAAGAGAAGTAATTCTCGGAAAGAATTGGGGAACTCCTGTTGTAACAAAAGACGGTGTTACTGTAGCTAAGGAAATTGAACTTAAAGATAAGTTTGAAAATATAGGAGCTCAACTCGTTAAGGAAGTTGCTTCCAAGACCGCGGATGTAGCAGGTGACGGAACTACTACCGCAACAGTTCTTGCCCAAGCAATATTCCACGAAGGACTCAGAGTAGCTGCAAGCGGTGCAAACGTAATGGAAGTAAAGAAGGGGATAGACAAAGCTGTAAAGGAAGTAGTAAAAGCTCTAAAGGAAATATCCAAGGAAATTAAGGACAGAAAGGAAATAGAACAGGTAGCTACCATATCCGCTAACAACGACCCTGAAATCGGAAAGATAATAGCCGATGCTATGGAAGAAGTTGGAAAGGACGGAGTAATTACCGTTGAAGAAAGCAAATCCGCGGAAACAACACTCGAAGTAGTTAAGGGAATGCAATTCGATAGAGGATATCTATCACCTTACTTCGTAACAGATGCTGAGAAGATGGAATGTGTACTCGAAAATCCGTACATTCTCATATACGAAAAGAAAATAAGCAACGTAAAGGAACTCCTGCCGGTACTCGAACAGGTGGTAAGGTCAGGAAGACCTTTACTCGTAATAGCTGAAGACGTTGAAGGGGAAGCATTGGCTACACTCGTAGTAAACCACATAAAAGGAGTACTCAAAGCTTGTGCAGTAAAAGCTCCCGGATTCGGTCAAAGAAGAAAGGACTATCTCGGAGATATTGCGGTACTTACCGGAGGGCAAGCGATTACCGAAGACCTCGGAATTAAACTAGAAAGTGTAACCCTCGACATGCTCGGTCAAGCTGAAAAGGTAGTAGTTGGCAAGGAACACACCACCATAATAGGCGGTAAAGGTGATCAAGAACAAATCAAGGCAAGAATTGAACAAATCAAGAAACAAATTCAAGAAACAACTTCTGATTACGATAGAGAAAAATTGCAAGAAAGACTTGCTAAACTAAGCGGTGGTGTTGCAATAATCAGAGTTGGAGCTGCAACAGAAGCAGAACTCAAGGAAAAGAAATACAGAGTAGAAGACGCTGTTCACGCTACTAAGGCTGCAGTAGAAGAAGGAATAGTTCCCGGTGGTGGAGTAGCACTGGTAAGAGCTTCCGAAGCTCTTGAAAACCTAAAAGGAGACAACCAAGATCAACAACTCGGAATAGATATAATCAAGAAGGCGGTAAGGGTGCCTCTCAAGCAAATCGCTTACAACGCTGGATACGACGGTTCCGTAGTACTTGAAAAGGTAATGGAACTCGGAAAGACAAAAGGAGCTTCATGGGGATTCAACGCAGCTACAGGTGAATACGTAGATATGCTAGAAGCCGGAATTATAGACCCGACCAAAGTTGTTAGAACCGCAATAGAAAATGCGGCATCCGTAGCAGGAACAATGCTAACCGCTGAAGCTCTCATAGCAGACCTTCCCGAAGAAAAGAAAAAAGATATAACTCCTACTGATATGCCAGAACTCGATTGATAACTTCTCCTTTGTTTTTTCTTTTTTATTCTGTAAGATGATACTGGATGTAGTCGTTTAAAAACTTCTCTATCTCTTTGAAAGTCTTTTTTCCTACCCTAATCCTTTCATAATCTTTCATTTCGTATATTTTTTTGAGTATATTTAAGTGTGAAGCTTTTACAGTATACTTACCGTTTTTTGATATTTCACCTTTTTCAAGATTTATCTTCAAAAAATTTCCTTTGATATTTTTAGTAGTAAGAAATTTTGGTTCATACCCGAGAATTTTTAGGAAATCCAAATAAAATTTCAACAAGGCTGCCTCAACATTTTTAATATCTTTAATAAAGTTATGCAGTATGAGGTAAAAAAGTTCCTCATCGTAAAAAGTTATGTATTTCAGAATCAACTTTGAAATTTTACTCATATAAATAAAGCGTTTAAAATTACAAGCAAATAGTGATAATCTTTTAACTTTTAAAATATCATTTGGGACTATTAAGTTGCCGTTTTGGGAAAAATCTATTTTCACTAAATTAAAGGGTTCAAAAATACCGAAAAATTTGTTTTCGTTTAAGTAGCCTTCTTTTACGAAGAGATTTACCTTGCCCGATGTTCCGTAAAGTGTAGCTATAAGGTCCACGTCTCCTCCCCTGAGTCTTCTTAAAACCAGGAATTCTCCTGTCATAATTTGATAGAATTTTATAAAAAACTTTTCAAGAGGGTATAGCCATGGAGATACAAACTCTTATAATTTCAGATAAAGAACTCTCAAAGGAAGATATAAAAGCTTTCTTAAAGGAAAATTATCCAGATAGATATGCTCTCTTAGAAAACTGGGAAGAACTTAAGGGAGAATTTGAAGTTCAAAACCTTGATGGTGGAAAATATTTGGTAATTTATAGAATCCCCGAAGAAGAGTTTCAAAAGGAACTGGGAATATTCCAAAGTATTGAAGAAGCTATGGGAGCTTTTATTTCTACAGCTCTGGAACACGGTTGGGAAGAAGTTCCTAAAAGTTATGTTATCTATCATGCAGATTTTATAGAAGATGGAAACAAGTTAATCGCAGGTATAAAAACAGAAGAAGGCATTTTCACCTATGACCAACTGAAACTTGAAGAGATGATGAAAAAATTGGTAAAGTACCCCAGAATAATTACCTACTCGTCTGACGTCCTTACCTATATTAGGGATATATACCCTGACGTTTATTCGAAGGCATACATAATTGCAAGGGAAATAGCCAGTCGTGTAGGTCAAGCTTCTGAACTGGAACAACTCGCCAAAATTTACGGAATAGATACTGCAACACTTGAGGGAAAACTTGAACTTATAGAAAAACTTTTAGAAAATCCAGTAAAGCTTCCCGATGGAAGGGAAGTAGTTCTCAAACCCTACTGGTATCCTTTAGAGGAAACATGAAAATCTTACTGATTTTAGTTGTAATTACCCTTTCCTTTTCAAGAACGTTTATTTGGCATGAAACCTTGAGAGATTACCACGAATTTAAGTTGTATATTAAGGAAGAAGAAGTTTACAAGGAATTTATAAAGCATATAAAGGTGAAAAAAAATTGCAAGATAGAAAGAGGGATAGCGTCCTGGTACGGACCTAAGTTCCACGGAAGGAAAACTGCTAACGGAGAAATTTTCAATCTCTTTAAATTAACCGCGGCATCGCGAACACTTCCTCTCGGCACTTACGTGCTTGTATACAATCTCGAAAACGGAAAGTTTGTGGTAGTAAGGATAAACGATAGAGGTCCTTACATAGATGGAAGAATTATAGATTTATCCTTTGCCGCAGCTTTTGAAATAGGCCTTTATAGAAAGGGTATCGGAGAAGTTCTCGTTATTCCCCTTAAATGTCTTTCCCCCTCAACCCAACTGAGATTCTACGATGAACTGGTTAAAGATATATTAAAAACCTACTAAAATTCTTTGTATGGAAAAACCTTGGTCTGGTAGATTTCACGAAGAAACGGACAAATTCGTTGAAGAGTTTACAGAAAGTGTAAGCTTTGATAAAGAACTTGCAAAGGATGATATAGAACAAGATATAGCCCACGTTAAAACTCTATTCAAAGCAGGAGTACTTACCCATGAAGAAGCAAGTAAGTTAATTCAGGAACTCTCACAAATTAAGGAAGAAATAAAGGAAGGGAAGTTTGAGTGGAGAAAGGAATTAGAAGATGTACACATGAATATAGAAGCTGAACTTATAAAAAGGTTAGGAGATATAGGTAGGAAACTCCACACAGCCCGTTCGAGGAATGACCAAGTTGCAACTGATGTGAAACTCTTTCTAAAGAGAGAGATAAAAGAAATTCAAAGATTCCTTAAGGAGCTTAGAAAGTCTCTTGTAAGGATAGCGGAGAATACCGTAGATTTTGTAATGCCGACATATACACACCTCCAAAGGGCTCAACCGATAAGGGTAGCCCACTACTTTTTAGCCTACAGGGAAATATTCCTTAAAGATGATGAAAGACTTTCGGACTTGTACAGAAGGTTGGATGAACTTCCCCTCGGAAGCGGAGCTGTTGCCGGTGTGGATTTTCCGCTTGATAGATTCTTTACTGCAGAAGAACTGAATTTCAATAAACTTACAAGAAACTCTATCTACGCAACTGCTGAAAGGGATTTTATATTGGAGTTTCTTTTTGTTGCAGCTCTTATAGGTCAACACCTTTCCAGA